>CAITIF010000615.1 GCA_903892365.1 uncultured Pirellula sp.
AAGGCGGGCGATTTGAATGGCGTGCGACCGTCACTGGTTCCGAAGGTCAACCTCTGGAAGCGAAGCTTCCATTTGTTGTGGTCGATCAATCGATCGAGACCTTGCAAGCGATGCCTGATTGGCAATTGCTAGGCCAAATGGCCAAGCTGAATGCGTCTGCTGGAGGAGCGCTTGTCGCACCAGACCAAACGAGCGAAATCGTGAAGCAGATTCTAGAACGCCGGAAGCAATCCACTCAGACGGCCATTGAGAATCGGCGACTGGGTGATGGAGTCTTGGATTCTTGGTCAGCGTTTTTACTGTTAGCGATTCTGATGATCGGGCAGTGGGGCCTTCGAAAGAAATGGAGTTTACCTTAAAGCAAGAGATTGATTGCTTTAAGGAAAGCTTACCTATCAGAAAGAGCCATTTCGCTATCCGTTTCAGCTTGGTCCAGATCGCTTACTGGTAAATCACTGACTGGGATGGTTGCGCCCAGAACCATCACACCAATGCTACCCATGTGCAGTAACCAGCAACCTTCATTGGCAAGCACGGTTCGCAACGTTGCCGCAGCAACGATAAGCATCGCGGCAAAGAATACTCGTTCTGCCAGCGTTTTCAGGGCCACGTCGCTAGTGGATCGAGCAATCCAAAGACCTGCCAAGGCTAATCCGGGTACGATCCAAGGGAAGCCATGGGCAAAGGATTCGAACCAAAAGGGAATGTAAGGCATTGGTAACTACTTCCTTGCAGCCAAATCTGGTTTTTCTGGGCAAAACGAGAATTCCGTTTCTCATTTTCATGAAGAATAGAGTATTTTCGGAAAAAGATTCAAGATCGAATCGATTCGCGAAGCGATTGTGCGTCGGCAAAGCCTTGTTGATCGACTAAAATCAAAATTGCTTGTTGAAGTAATTGCTGGCGATGCATCCCAGAAGCTTTGACTTGGTAGCTTTCCTAGAATGTTTTATCCTCCATTGATATGGCTCAACTTGTCGACACACCTATTCAGATCGACCGTTTGATCGCGGAATCTTCCGACGAGTCCTGCGGGGCCACCGTTTTGTTTTTGGGTACAACGCGGCGCTGGACTGGGAATGACGAGACGGGGCGTACCGAGACAGCTTATCTGGAGTACGAAGGCTATCGCGAAATGGCGTTAGCGAAAATGCTGGAGCTTGAGAACATCGCAAAGCAACGCTGGCCTGTGAAATCAGTATCGATCGTTCACCGCCTTGGACGGGTTGAAATTAAGGAACCCAGTGTTGCCGTGGTCGTTAGCACACCCCATCGCGGCGCAGCCTTTGAGGCAGGGGAATGGTTGATTGATGAACTCAAGAGGCAAGTTCCTATTTGGAAAAAGGAGTGGTTTGCAGCGAGTGCCCCAAAATGGATTCATCCAAAATCCGATGCTTGAAGGAACTCCACGAATGAACGTCTCCTCGATTGCATCGCAGCCGACGAGCGAGACAACTTTTTCTCCCTTAGTGGACTCGTTTGGACGCACCCACGAATCGCTTCGTGTCAGCGTTACGGATGCCTGCAACATCCGATGCAGATACTGCATGCCGGAATCGGTACTGGGTTTTTTGCCACAACACCGATTGCTATCGTTCGATGCGATCGTTCGCGTGGTTTCGATCATGGTTCGAGCCGGGGTTCGCAAAGTTCGTTTAACGGGTGGTGAACCACTGATGCGTCCGAAGCTGGAGCAGCTTGTGGAAAAGCTCCGAGGGCTGAGTGGACTGGATCAAATTGCGATGACGACCAATGCGATGATGTTGGCCGAAAAAATCCATGCATTGGAAGCCGCCGGATTAACGCATATCAACATTTCCTTAGACACACTTCGCGAGGAAGCATTCAAGGCCATCTCCCGTCGTGAGGGAATCGATACGGTTCTTCAAGGAATCGACGCGGCGGTAAGCTCCAAGTTGCATGTTCGACTCAATGCTTTGTTGCTGCGTGAGCTTAATTTTCAAGATTGTATTCCTTTGGTCGACTTTGCACGCGAACGGAATCTGTTCATTCGTTTTATCGAATTTATGCCTTTGGACGCTGATCGCCAATGGAGCCAGAACCAAGTTGTCAGTGGCGAAGAAGTTCGCAGGCAT
>CAITIF010000616.1 GCA_903892365.1 uncultured Pirellula sp.
GGTCGCTTGAAACATCGCGCCCGCAATTGGCACGCCCGTCGCTAGGCTCTTCTTGGACCCGCAGAAGAGCAGAACGATCGTGTCCTCTCGCTTCAGACCTAGCCACCGACCAAGCTGCCAAGTTGCCAACAGGACAAACGATAGCAGCCCCAGGCACACCAGCGAGAGCAAGAGAATGTCCTGCCAAGAAGTACGGCTCCATAAACCTTGCACTACCGCGGCGCTGAAGGCAGTATAGACCACCAGTAGGATGGAACTGCGATCCAGCTTGCTGAGCAATGCTTTATGATCGTTTACCCACTTGCTTGTCCACGGTCTGGATAGATGGCCGAGCGCGAATGGCAAAAGCAACTGCAGGCAAATAGCGCCAACGGATTCCGCGAGGCCGGCGACTTCTATGCCTGGATTCAAGGCCTGATCTTGCGGAGGCATCAGCATGGCGACCAGCATTGGAGTCATGAAGACTCCAACTAGGTTCGAAAGGGTGGCAGCACAGACGGCTGCGGCCACGTTCCCTCTGGCCAGCGAAGTGAAGGCGATCGAAGATTGAACTGTTGATGGTAGAAGAGTAAGAAAGCACAAGCCTGGCAGGAAAGCTGGCGTGATTCCTGGAATCCGAAGGATGGCGATTCCCAGGAGGGGGAAAAGGCCAAACGTAACCAGCAACGTTGCGGCTTGAAGCCTGCCGTGAAGCATCCCGTTGCGGATGGATTCCCCTGAAAGCCGCGCGCCATGAAGAAAGAATAGCAACACAATTGCTGCCAGCTTCAGTTTTTCAGCCAAGGCTGCCCATATGCCCTGGCATGGCAAAATCGTCGCGATAAGCACCATTCCAAACAACCCGAGCACAAACGGATCAACGGGCAAGCGGGTCTTGGGGCGCGAATTCATGATCATATTTTTACCACAAATTCAGGTCTCCATTGACTCGAACTCATGAATTTCGCTACACCCTTGCTTCAAGGTGCGACACCGCTGTCTCGTCGGTCAATCGAGAAATTGGGTTAAATTTGACGATTGTGCTGAAGGAATCGACTGATGTTAGTCGAAAAATCGATACAGAGGCGACTTGTATGTACCATCCGATTCTTCCAAACGAATCCTATCCATTACCAACTCGACACCATCCTTACCAAGCGTTTGTGTGTCACTAGCTATCAGAGGGAATTGATTGCCATGAGAATGAAACTAGCTCATTGGACCCGGCTTGCCGTTGTCGTCGTTGCCGTTGCTGGTACACAAACGGGCTGTAGCAGTGGTTGGAACAAGAGTGGATGGAAAATGCCAGGCTCCGATATGTTTTCTTGGTCGCGGAAGCCAAGCGAATCCACCTTAGCGGGCAGTAGTCCCAGCTTAGCGATGCCTTCGGGGCAAGCTGGCTCGCCAACAAGCCCTGCTTTACGAAACACACCCTCCCCGGTTTCAAGCACTGCTGCAAACGCCGGGCGACCGAATCCCTATGGTGCGACCGGTGCTGGAACTGCGAATGCGACGGGGCCGTCCTTTTCGACTCCACCGGGATCCATGGCAGGCAATAGCCCATCGAATGCCATGATGGGTGGTGCAGGTTCCGCAGCTATGGCAAATGGCTACACGAATGGTCAGTACGGAATGGTTAGCAATGCCGGAAAGCAAGGTGGTTTTACACCACCAACCGGCTACAGCGCACCGGCAGGTTATGGCGCACCGGCAGGTTATGGCGCAGCTTCTGGAATGGGTGCGCCTGCGGCCAACGGGGCCGGTACTTCCCCAGCTTTTGCGAACAATGCCATGGGAATGCCACCTGCAAACATGGGTGCACCGGGAATGCCAGTCCCCACGAATCAATTTCAAGGCGGGATGCCTAGCGGCAACGCATTGGCCAACAACGTTCCAGCCCTTCCGCCGGCATACGGTGGACCCTCGCCATCCAGCGGCATCAATTCTGCAGGAACCCCCGCATACACGGGAATTGCTAACAACGGCGTGCCTGCCATGCCAGTTGGTATGAATTCCATGGCGCCAGGCGGACTACCTGCACCAACCTCCAGCATGCCTAACGCTGTACCGGCAGGGTTCCAACAAACCATGCCGTCCGTGGCGAATCAGCTTCCAACCAGCGGTTATCGACCTGGAAGCGTCGGACGCTCCACAGCCTATGACTTCTCCAACCCGAGCACTGGCGCTAAGGTCCCAACTGCTCCAAACAATGCCGGCCTGCCGCCTGCATTCCCAGCGACAGCCAACGGGCTACCAAACGGAAGTCCAAACAACATGTACCGCTAGTCCAGCTGATAGGGAAATGTTCATCGGGCTTTCCTAGTCAAAAGTCAAAAATACAAAAACCGGAAGTTCCTTCCGGTTTTTTTCTTTGGAAAACAGCTGTCTTGATCCATTGCCATCTGCGGTCTCTGTCCGAGTTGCCGCGTCAGTACGCTTCGATTTTGCCCTTTGGGCAAGGTCTCTCTTCGAAAAGGGCTCGATTCGATCGATCGCCGGTTTTTTGCTTGACTTCTGCTAGCACTTTGGGGCCGGTTGTGTAGCATACTGCCTGCGATTTATCCCTGTCTTTTTTGTTCCTGCTCAAGGGCTCGTTGATGGCATTCTGCGATTTTTACTCATGGCGGTCGAGCTTATCCGTGGTGGCCCTTGCGGTCGTGCTCGCGACGGGCGGTCTTGCGAAATCAAGTTTTGGATTTCAGGAGTCGACTGAAAATGCACCGACGGTAAGTTCCGAGACGGTGAACTCGACGATGGCAAATTCGGCCACTGTTGGCAAGACGGATCCTCGTTCGATTCCGCTCCCGAACGCTCTTCCAGAATCGACGACAGACCGACTGAAAAGAGAACGCGACGATAAAATCAAAAGTGGCGAGCTCAAGATTGAAAACGAAGCTCCCAAGGGGTGGATCGAACAAATCGATGGTTGGTTCGGAACCTTTCTCGTTGTGCCGATGGACGCAGTGCTGTTCTATGATTTTGGAACCAAGCAATGGCTAGGTACCAAAATTCCATTCGTGGTGATTTGGCTTTTGTTTGCTGGCGTGTTCTTGACGCTTCGCATGGGCTTTATCAATTTGCGAGGTTTCTGGCATGCAATCCAGCTTGTTCGCGGCAAGTACGACGCAGAAGGTCATTCAGGCGATGTGTCGCATTTTCAAGCGTTGTCTTCCGCATTGTCTGGAACTGTTGGACTGGGCAACATCGCGGGTGTAGCCATTGCGATTGGCGTGGGTGGTCCTGGGGCTACCTTTTGGATGATCTTGTCGGGCTTTCTGGGAATGACAAGTAAGTTTTCTGAATGCACACTTGCGGTGATGTACCGAACCAAAGATGAGCATGGGTTGGTTCTTGGGGGCCCCATGGTCTATCTTCGCGAAGGACTTTCGAAGTTGGGACTCGGCGCTTTCGGAAGCGTGCTTGCTATTGTTTTTACCTTTCTTTGCATTGGTGGATCGCTTGGCGGGGGAAATTCCTACCAAGTTGCACAATCGCTGAATGCGCTTAAAGCGGAGCCAACCTTTGCTTTCCTCGAGCAGTATCCATGGGTTTATGGGCTTGTCATGACGGTTCTGGTGGGGGTAGTTATTGTGGGCGGCATCAAGTCCATCGGCAATTTTGCTGGTGCTGTCGTACCGTTCATGTGTGTTGCCTACATGTCCGTATGTGTCGCAATTCTTTGCATGAATTACCAACACTTGCCCAACGCCGTGATTGAGATTATCACAGGGGCGTTCAATCCAAGCGCGATGTACGGTGGATTTCTTGGGGTGATGGTGATCGGGATTAAACGTGCCTGTTTTTCGAACGAAGCAGGGGCAGGATCTGCTGCAATTGCTCACTCGGCTGCAAAAACAGACAAGCCGATTAGCGAAGGGATGGTGTCGCTGCTGGAGCCGTTTATCGATACCGTTTTGGTTTGCACACTGACAGCTTTAACGATCGTTTGCACCGGAGTTTACCGTTCACCCGAAGTCCAACAACTTGCGGTCGACAGCAAAGGATCCATGGTGACTCTGGCTGCGTTTACTCAGAACGCAAGCTTTGACTGGTTCCGCTACGTTCTTTACCTTGCGGTTTTCTTGTTCGCTTACTCGACCTGTGTTTCATGGTCCTATTACGGGGAACGCTGCTTTGTTTCTCTTTTTGGTCAAAAATGGTCGCTGTTGTACAAAGCCTTGTTCCTGTCGTTTACCTTCCTGGGTTCGATCATCACTCCGCAGAACATTCTCGACTTCAGCGACA
>CAITIF010000617.1 GCA_903892365.1 uncultured Pirellula sp.
CAAGAGCGAACCCGAAAAACCTGAGCCGACAATCGTCGCAAAGCACTCTATTTTCTTTGGCATGCGATTCTCAATTCTCAACCTTGTGCACAATCGCACGGTCGATTCACTTCTGGCAAACAGCATTGCTGCAAATTCATGCGTTCGAGTCTTTCTTTTCTTTCAAAAATGCATCGATCGCACGTCCCTGCCAGCAGCTCTAGGTTCCATGTGTCGACGGTTACGACCATTTCTGAGAAGTGATCCAAAGCAAGTTCCAGCGTTTGCTCAAGCTGACGGAATGTTGGGGGGATAAACAGGGATTGTTCCTTGAGCCATTCCATGGTCCCGTTTCCCATGCGAGTTGGAATAATGCTGCAGTGCCGCACACCATGCGCATCGGCAAAGGTAAGAGTTTTCATGGCCCACTCCATCGATTCGGAAGGTTCCGTTCCTGGGGGCTGCAACATAACAAACGCACGCCGGTCGATTTGCATCGCATCGAGCTGCTCCGAAGCACGGGCAAAGTCATCCAAATCAAAGCCCTTGTTCAAAAGGAGCATGCTACCTGGATGAACGGTCTCCAGCCCCATCGCAATTTCAAGCCTTCCCCGTAGCAGGCTCGCAAACTGCTTCACGGTCGGGCGAACGAGCTTGGGATGATTCTCCACGATCACACGCTGAAAGGATTCGCATTGCTTGGCGATCGTAGAATGATCGTCTTCGGGTACCGCACGCGAATCGAAAAAATTGCTTGCGTTATACAGCTTGATCCATTCTGGTCTGGCTTCTACTTGCGAATCCAGCTGATCCAAAACCCAGCTCAATTGCCGAGTGATCTCGCCGGGCATTGTCGCTCTATCCAATGTGTATTGCCACAGATCACACATCGAGCAGCGGTAGGGGCATTCCGCTCCTGTAAGAAACACCGTTGCAACATCGGCCCCCCTAGACTTCCCCGCCGGCTCTTGTTCACGAACCAAAGCGAAGGGCTTCGCGGTGTCGAGCACTTCACGCGAACCCCTGCGCGATTCAATCGCCAATCTACCAAGTCCCGCAAGGACCGCGTCATCAATTTCTCGAAGGTGCATAGGCAACGATTCTAGCGTTGATAAATCGGCAGATAATGATGCTTGACCGATAGGCTAAGCATCGCCATGGCGGTGCAATACACTTTTCCAGCATTCTGTTCTTCGTTGCCGGACGAGTTCCAGGAGCCATCCGCTTGCTGCTTATCAAGCAACAGTTTCGCAACTTCGGTCGACGCGTTTTCGGCAACTTCGCCCCGTCGTTGATGCATCCCCTGAGCATAATAGTAGATGCCATACAAGACGAACCGTTCCTCCCACTTCGGCGGATGCTGATTGAGCCAAGAGGTAGCTCCTTCAACGAGCGGTGAATCGTATTGGCCACATACCTGCATGGCCAAAAGTCCAGCGGCCGTCATGGTAAAGGTCGGGTTGTCATTGTTCGCTTCATACGAAAACCCACTGACTTGCTTGCTTGGAACCCCCGTCGCATCCACTGGCGAGGTAAAGGATCTTACCAAGTAGGTGACTGCATCATCAATGGTGGAACTAGGAACTTCCAGCCCGTCGTTCTTAGCGCTTCGAAGAGCCATTAACTGCCAAACACTGACCGACAAATCACTATCAGCTGCATCGGGGGTGTAGCGCCACCCCCCTTTCGCGTGAGGTGGCTTTCGGACTCGCTGGCTTCGGACGATTAAGTCGATGGCTTTTTGGCAAGAGTCATGAATCTTGCGATTGAGGTCCTCGTCCCCTCCCATGCCAAGCATCTCCGTTAGCATGAGCGATACAATTCCATGCCCATACATGCGTGAACCATCGGATGCGCCGAAGTACCCCGCTTTGTCCTGACGATCAGGGCCCAGGATGTATTTGAGCCCCTTCGACATCATTTCCCCCTCGGGCGAAGGATCCGTAGGTTGGTGCCCCACCGAGGCGAGAGCCATAATCGCGAGTGCCGTCATGGCATTCTCATGCCCGCGATCAACAATCGACCCATTCTTTTGTTGCTGCGTTGCCAAGAAAGCCGCACCTTTACTGATAGCCCGATCAATCTCGGGTTGCGGCGGAGCGGAAGATTGCGCCCCGCAAGTGGCAGCAAAAAGAGCTAGCGTCAGCGACCAACCTAGCCAGCTCAAGTAGTTACTTTGAATGAAAATCATGAAAAATGGTATCCGATTAGAAGGAAGCGTCTCATGCTTAACCTAACTAAAACAGACGGCGTTCGCTATCTCCAAACTGTTCTACCGCAATCCCCATTCGATCTAGCATCGAGACATACAGATTGCACAGAGGTACACTTCCTTCGGATGCGATATGCTTACCCGAATCAATGGTCTTGCCTCCCCGTCCCCCTAATAGAATTGGCAGATTGTCTGGATCGTGGCCATTTCCATCGGAGATACTCGAACCAAACAAAATCATGCAATTATCCAGTAGACTTCCGTCCCCTTCAGGAATGGACTTTAGCTTCTTGAGCATGTTTGCAAACTGCTCGACGTGCCATCGATTGATTTTCTGATACTGTTCAATCTTGGTGTCCTTACCCTCATGATGCGAAAGTTCATGATGGCTGGCGGTCACCCCCTCGAGGAACGAAAAATTTCTTCCTGAAACATCATTCGCAAACATCATGGATGCGACGCGAGTCGAATCGGTTTGGAATGCCAAGACCATCAAGTCCAACATGATGGTGATGTGTTCGCGGAAATCAGCCGGCATACCCAATCGCTGTGGTTGGATTTCTGCGGCTTGGGCATTCGGTTGCCAATCGCGGGGTTTTGGCTGCGATGCAAATTCAATTCTTTTTTCGACTGCGCGCACCGAATCAAGATACTCATCCATCTTGAATTGATCATCGCGTCCCAGCCGACCTCGCAGCCGATGGGCATCGTCAAGAACAAAGTCAAGCAAGTTCTGATAGCCTTCGCTTTTTTGTGACTTCCCTGACAAACGCCCACCGAACAAGCGTTCGTAAACCAGTCGTGGATTTATCTCTTTGGCGACCGGTCGTGTTGGCGATTGCCAAGAGATGTGCGAACCATACAACCGAGTGTATCCCACGTTGCTGTCGATTCCGCTAATCACCGGTTCTGTCCCCAATTCCAGCGAAGGCAGCGGCGTATACTGGCTCGTATGTTGGGCCATGAGCTGGTCGACCGAAATGCCACCGCTACTGATGTTCTTCCCGGTGGTTTTGGTGACTGGCATGCCCGTTAAGAAGTTCGCTGTTTTCGCATAGTGGCCGTCTCCCCCATGGCTATTTTTTTTATCAAGCCCCGTCAAAACGAGCACGTCGTTTTTAATGTCCGCAATGGGTTGGAGCGAAGGGCTTAAGGTATAGTCGGTTCCTGAACCATCGGGGGTCCATGACTTTCCCCAGACTCCGTTGGGGAAATAGATGAACGCGGAACGCACCGGTGGTTTACCAGCGCTGCTGCCATCGCTTGATTTTGCAGCTTGGTCGTCGGCACGCAGGCTTGTTGAAATCGCGGAAGGCATCCACGGCAAGGCCAACGCAACGCCGCAACCTCGCAATACTTGTCGTCGAGATGGACGTTGAGGCATGTTCATTGGATCAATCATGGGATCACTCCGAGGGTTCGTTCTTCGAGCCAAGTGGCTGGTGGTAGCGATGTTGAAACGGATAGGATAACGCAATTTCTTCCAACAAGATCTGACTTCGCATCTCATTCTCGTTCAGTTTTTTCATGCAAGTCTCAACGATGCAAGCGTCAA
>CAITIF010000618.1 GCA_903892365.1 uncultured Pirellula sp.
CCCTCGCGATCCTCGTCCGTCGCCAGATAGAGATCTTTTGCATCTTTTAAGGCTGCCTTGAGAAAGGAAACATGTTTCTTTTTGTCGGCAGGAACGATGTAAAGAGGTTCGAAGCCCTCGTCCACGTTGACCCCCAGGGACGCCCATGGCTGCGATTTCAGTTCGGCGGGCACCTCTTTGGCCCCCCCTGGGAGGTCACGAATATGCCCGATCGACGCTTCCACTTGGAAGCCGCTACCCAAATACTTCGAAATCGTCCTCGCTTTGGCGGGTGATTCTACGATTACGAGAGATTTCTTTTCGGCCATATTGTGATCTGGGTGTGGACGGTGATTTGGTTGATTTGAACGTATTGAAGCCAAAAAGCTTGTTTGCATTGGCTCCATTAGGGGTTGTCACCGCAAGGGAGGTCGTTTGTCAAGCCCTCTCATATCGTGCGCACTGGAATTGCATCAATCAGAGGAAATCCTACAATCCGGGTTTGGGGAATGGTTTTCACAGGCCCCTTTACACTGAGTCGAATATCAAGGATTGCATTTTCAATGGCCAGCCCATTCTCCATTTTTCGAAAAAACCAACGCGTCTGGATGGCAGGTTTGGTTTTTGTCTCTGTCGTGGCATTTGTTATTTCGCCTGCAATCCAAAGCATTTCGGATGGTGCTCGCAACGCGGGAAGCGATGGTGATGCGGTCGTTGCATCCTGGAACGGTGGCTCGATTCGAACGAAGCAACTGTACCGCGAAGCAAATGAGCTAGGGTTAGCTAACCAATTTCTAGCAAAACTCTCCTCGCAAGTTATCGCCAAGGGCGGACGTCCAAATGTGCCCAATTTTAACGAAAGAGCAGGTCAATTCGGAATTGCCACAGCGCAAGACCTGGGCCACATTATCGCTAGAAAGCTGTTCATGACCGAAGCGGCTCGAAGAGGGATCGTTTTCAATAATGAATCGGTAAAAAAATTCTTGAAAGAATTTTGTAATGGAAAATTGGACGGAGCAACCGTTGAAAAGACGTTCGCAGAAGCAACGCAACGCAAGCTAACCTGGATCGATTTCAATCGCTTGATGTGCGAAGAGTTGGCCTTCCAGCAAGTGGATCGGATCGCTCAGTCTGGTTTGCAATTCGAGGACTTGCGAGAGTCGCGAACGGTGAATGTTGCTTCTTTATCTACTCCGAGTAAGAACTGGCAGGATTTTCTGCGATTCAATCAGTCCGCTAAGATTCAGGCCTTCCCTGTTTTGTCCAAAGATTTTGAAGCATCCGTGAAGGGAAAGCCTTCGGAGCGGGAGATCCAGGATTTGTACAATGAAGGTCGTGACGTTACTCGGACTTTGCAAACACTTGCGACTCAACCTGCTTTCAAGGTTCCCAAAACGGCAGCCTTTGAATACTTGGTGATCGATGAGGAATCCATTATCAAGGAGCAAATGGCTCTCGTTCCCGAAGAAACTCTTCGTGCCGAGTACGAGCGACGTGTGGCGGAAAAGAAATTCCAGGTTCCAGTGACTCCAGAGCCAACGACTCCTGCAGTTCCGCCCGCCACAACCGGTACGGAAATGCCAGAAGCGACCTCGACCGTTGTGCCTGAAACTCCGGCGCCAGCCGATTCCACAGCCCCAGCAGAGCCTGAGCCTGCAGCACCAGCAGAGCCTGCACCAGCAGAGCCTGCACCAGCAGAGCCTGCACCAGCAGA
>CAITIF010000619.1 GCA_903892365.1 uncultured Pirellula sp.
CGACGAGTTCGGCACGAACGCGATCTCCAATCCCACGACGGTGCATGACCTTCACGCCACTATCCTGCATCAAATGGGACTCTATCACGAACGTCTGACCTATCGCTACGGTGGCCGAGATCATCGACTGACCGATGTGCATGGCAAAGTGATTCAGGAGGTATTGGCATGACGATCGCATCACTAGATCTCCTGCGAGCAATCCTAAGAAGAACCGCTGCGCAATCGGCATTGCTGATGGCCATCGGAGTATACGTAGGCGTATGGAATGTACGCGTTTTCGCGGACGAGAAGGACGACTTCTTTGAGTCCAAGATACGACCTATTTTGGTACAACGATGCGAAGGTTGCCACACCTCAGACAAAGGCAAGATGCACGGTGGACTAGCCTTGGACACAAAGCTCGGGTGGACGATAGGGGGCGATTCGGGGCCAGCGATTGTTCCTGGCAAGCCGATGGAAAGCCTGATCATCGCAGCAATCGAGTATGGAGAAGACGGTCCGCAAATGCCACCATCCGAAGCGGGTGGCAAATTGCCGAACGCCGAGATCCAGTTGCTGAAAGATTGGATCGGTCGAGGCGCACATGACCCGCGTATCGCCAAGCAAAAAGTTGGCGGAATGGACGAAGAAGAAGCAAAATCATGGTGGGCATTCCAACCGCTGAAGAAGCCCGCAAATTTCGATACCACAACGATCGACCGTTTCCTTGATTCAAAACTGACAGCCGCGAATGTCAGCAAAGCTCCCGAATCGGACAAGCGAACGTTGCTGCGACGAGCCACATACGATTTGACAGGTCTCCCTCCAACTTCTGCCGAGATGTCAGCATTTCTGGCAGATACTAGTGTGGATGCATTTTCGAAGCTCATTGAGCGACTGCTGGCTTCTCCGCAGTACGGCGAACGTTGGGGGCGACATTGGTTGGACCTCGCACGTTATGCTGACTCCTGGGATGCTCGCTCCTATGGCGGCGCGGGAGATATTGCCGAAGCGTGGCGGTATCGAGATTGGGTGGTAAACGCATTCAATCGCGATCAACCCTATGATCAATTTGTTAGGGACCAAATTGCCGGGGATATTCTTGGGACCAGGGACGGTCAATTTAACGTCGATCAGCTCATCGCAACGGGAGCATACGCCATCGGCGAATGGGGCAACGGCGATGCCGACAAAAAGAAGATTCACACGGACATCGTAGACGACCAAGTCGATTTTACAAGTCGTACGTTCCTTGGCATAACTTTAGCGTGCGCCCGCTGCCACGACCACAAATACGATCCCTTCACGACTCGGGAATACCATGCGTTAGCGGGATTCTTTTACAGCAGTCGCATTCTCGAAAACTTCACTCCGCCGGGTGCGGGCGAAGAGCCGATGCGAATCGATCTTACCGAACCGCACGTCCGCGAACAACAAACGCAAAAGCAAAAGCGGATTGCTGAGATCGATACAAGTTTGACGGCCATGCTTCGCCCGTTGCAGACCGTAGAACGCAACGCGCTCGGAACCAACGGACTGATGCGTCGAATCAAGCAAGGAGCTGACACACCATCGCTGATGGTTAATGAGACAGACGCCGAGTTAAAAGTCCTAACGTTTAGCATTCCACCCAGCGGTGTTGCGATTCATCCAGGTCCAACCTCATCGGTCACGGCAGCCTGGGTTAGCCCAGCGGATGGCATTTACCAAGCAAATATAAAACTAGTCGACACAGACCCGAATTGCGGTGACGGAGTCCTTTGGGAACTTCGTCACGGGACCATGCTATTAGGCTCAGGGACCATTGCGAACGGCGGCACTGCGGAGTTTGAGAAAGCTGACATTTCGATTGCACTAGGTGAACTGTTGCGGTTGATTATCAAGCCACAAGCCAGTCATGCTTGCGATACAACGGTCACCGAGTTTGTCATCACGCGTTCCAGTGCGAGTGAGCCGCAACATTGGAGATTAGGCGAATCGCTAAAAGCGGGGCGTCAGCCTGACGAAGACGGTTGGTGGGTATGCGAGGGTGATGGGCAACAACTGATTCAAAACGACGCAACCGCCCGGACATTGGAAGCGGAGCGCGCCCAATTGACCTCCGAGATGATCGTTGCACCGAAAGCCTTGGGGCTAGCAGAAGGTGGCATCAAGAATACGACCTATACCGGATATCACAATGCCCGCATTCACAAACGCGGCCAATACGATCAACTCAGCGATGAGGTTCCGCGCGGCTTTCCTGTCCTACTTGCCAGCGAACAGCCAAAAATCGTTGAGGGTAGTGGACGACTTGAACTCGCGAATTGGGTGACCCGTCCGGATAATCCGCTAACGGCCCGAGTTATGGTCAATCGCATTTGGCAACATCATTTCGGTCAAGCTCTCGTGCGAACGCCCAACAACTTTGGCAAACTGGGTGAACGGCCAACACACCCTGAACTGCTTGACTACCTGGCGGCCAAGTTCATCGA
Organism: uncultured Pirellula sp.; assembly: GCA_903892365.1. Lineage (GTDB taxonomy): Bacteria > Planctomycetota > Planctomycetia > Pirellulales > Pirellulaceae > JBKCUI01. The sequence continues at coordinate 2,457 of CAITIF010000619.1, forward strand.
CAGCGGCTGGAGCATCAAACAGATGCACCGATTGATGATGAACGCGGACGCTTACAAACGATCGTCGGTACCTGCGTCCAATGTAGGTACGATTGATAGCGAGAACACCCTCCTGTCTCACCAACAACGTCGTCGGCTCAGCGCGGAGGAATTGAGAGACTCGTTGCTGTTTGCGGCTGGCTCTTTGGATCAAACTCGGGGCGGGCCAGCGGTACGCGACTTCATGGTCCCGCGCCGGACCCTTTACATCGCCAATGTTCGATCGGATCGGTCCGGTTATCTTGCGGTGTTTGATGGAGCCAATGCGCAGGCAATCGTCGATCAACGGAACGATACGGTCGTTGCTCCGCAAGCCTTGTGGCTTCTCAACAATACGTTCGCTTTATCGCAGGCCAGCGCACTCGCAACATTGGTGGTCAAACAGGATGGCGATGCGAATCAACGGCTTGCTTGGCTGACCAATCGATTGTTTCAGAGACCACCGACTCAATCCGAAAAAACGCTCGTATTGGCTGCTGTCGACAATTCGAATCGCGTGGAATCCTGGGAACCACTTTGTCACGTACTTCTTTGCACCAATGAGTTTGTCTATGTTGACTAATCAATCATTCCCAGAAAAAGTCAATCGCCGAGCGGTTCTGGCTAACTTTGCGGGCGGGTTCGGTATGCTAGGACTAGCAGCCATGTGCGCAGAGTCCTCTGGGGGAGAGCCAGCGCCACACTTTCCATCCAAAGCCAAGAATGTCATTTTTCTATTCATGTCCGGAGGCCCATCCCACGTGGACCTTTTCGATCCGAAGCCGTCACTTACCCGATTGAACGGACAGCCGCTGCCGTTTGAAAAGCCAAAACTGGAGCGGACCAAGACCGGCAATCTTTTCGCTTCGCCTTACCAGTTTTCAAAGCGCGGCCAATGCGGAATGGAGATCAGCGAGTTATTCCCCAATGTAGCCAAGCATGCGGATGACATTTGCCTGATCCGTTCGATGGTTGCAGACAACATCAATCACAACGGCGCGTGTTTGCAAATGAACACGGGGGAACAAGCTTTTTCGAGGCCTTCGATGGGGTCGTGGTTGCTGTATGGCCTCGGTTCCGAAAACAAAAACCTACCAGGTTTTGTGGTCATCTCACCATCTCAACCTGCCCAGGGTGCACCTTTATGGAGCAGCAGTTTTCTACCCGGTGAGTATCAAGGAACTTTGGTGAACGATCTCAAGAATCCGATTGCAAACCTGGGCAACACGCGGTTCAATGCGACCGCACAACGTCAACAACTTGATTGGTTGCGAAACCTGAACCAATCGCATGCAGCCCAACGGGCCGATGACAGTCGTCTCAATGCCAGGCTTGAATCCTTTGAGCTGGCGTTCCGCATGCAACGTGAGGCTCCGGAAGCCTTTGACATCTCGAATGAAACTGAAGCGACTAGAAAACTGTATGGAGTCGATGAGCCTGTGACGGATCACTTTGGAAAGCAGTGTTTGATGGCTCGGCGACTTGTTGAGAGAGGTGTTCGAATGGTCCAAGTTTATCACACTCAAACCTCCAAGCGCGCGTCGTGCCAACTGTGGGACCAGCATTCGAACTTGGCTACGGAGTTGCCGAACAATTGCCAGAGTACAGATCAGCCGATTGCAGGTCTCCTTGCGGATTTGAAACAGCGAGGACTACTGAACGAAACGCTCGTCCTTTGGGGTGGCGAGTTTGGACGGACGCCAACTGCAGAAAGTGGAACGGGACGTGAACATCATCCATTCGGGTTTAGCATGTGGATGGCTGGCGGCGGAGTCAAAGGAGGCATGGTCCACGGCGCAACCGATGAGTTCGGTTGGCACTCGGTGGAAAACAAAGTGCACGTGCACGATCTGCACGCAACCGTATTGCATCTAATGGGTATCAATCACGAAAAACTCACCTACAACTATGCCGGTCGCGACTATCGATTGACGGATGTGCATGGCAATGTGGTTCGGGAGATACTAGCGTGAAAAAGCCCACATCAATGACTCGTTTTTGCCTTGTTTCCGGTGCATTTCTTGTATGCGTATCCACAGCGCTGTCTCAGTCGCGGGACACAATGCCCGATACCTGGTCTGCCACGGATGCGCTGGGACGCGTCTTACCTAGGATCGCCGAGGCGGGTGAGTTCAAGCCGAACCGGACCGTTGGAATCTTCTATTTCAACTGGCAAGCTTCTTTCGGAAACAAGGATGTCTACGATATCTCGAAAATCCTGAAAGCGGACTCGCCTGTTCCACCATGGGGGCCTGTGCAAGCCCCGCATTACTGGAGTGAGCCTCGCTTTGGCTATTACAGACCGGATGATCCCTGGGTCATCCGCAAGCAAGTCCAGATGCTCACCGATGCGGGAGTGGATGTGCTCATATTAGATGCTACGAATGGAATCACTTATGATGCAGAGCGTGAGGCGTTGTGCGTGGTGTTAGAAGAACTGCAGTCGGAGGGACATCACGTGCCGCAGATCGCGATGTTTGCCAATGCTAGTCACAACGCGGTAGTACAGCATTTGTGGGAGACGTTTTACAAGCCTGGCAAGCATCGGAAACTCTGGTTTGAGTGGAAAGGAAAGCCACTGCTTCTTACGCCCACGACTGGGTTGAGTGAAGATGTGACAACCTTTTTCACCATCCGTACCTCCTGGGCTTGGACTCGCGGTCAACCTTGGTTCGGCGATGGAAAGGATAAATGGCCATGGTTAGACTTCGCGCCGCAGGTGCCCGGCTGGCATTACGCACCCAACAAAGCAGAATGCGTCCCAGTAGGAGTGAGCCAACACGCGACCAGCAATATTGGACGCAGTTACCATGGCAGTCGGCAACCTGTGCAGGCTGAGTGTCATCCAGAACAAGGATTGTACTTCGATGAGCAATGGCAGCATGCCCTCCCACTCGATCCCGAGTTCATTTTTATCACCGGCTGGAATGAATGGGTGGCCCAGCGCTTTATCTCGGATGGCACTCAACCCTTCCAAGGCCTAATCTTGCCAGCTGGAGAATCATTCTTTGTTGATCTGTACGACCAGGAGTTCAGTCGCGACATCGAGCCCATGCGTGGCGGTTTTGGTGACAACTACTATTGGCAGATGGTCGCTAACATTCGTCGATACAAAGGTGTACGACCTGTGCCTGATGCCTCGCCACCCAAGACGATTTTAATCCCTGGCGACTTTGCACAATGGGACAATGGAAAACCCGTGTATCTCGATGACCAGTATGACACCGCGCACCGCGATCACGAAGGCGTGCCCGGTGCTGGGCGCTACATCAACAAGACAGGTCGTAACGATCTCGACACAATGCGCGTCGGCTATGATGCCACTCATCTCTTCTTTCATGTAACCACACGTGAGTCGCTCACCCCCTCGACCGATGTCGATTGGATGATCTTGTTGCTCGACATCGATCAAGATGGCAAGACTGGTGGCCTTGGTTACGACTACCGGCTCAATCAAAGTCGCAGTGCTTCGGGCACCTCGAGTATCGAACACTGGAATGGCGAAGCTTGGGAAGCAACCGGAACAGCAAGCTTGCAAGTAGGTGCTAATGAGCTTCATCTCGCAGCGGAACGAGCGTCGCTCGGATTTTCTTCCGATAAACCACTCCGGTTCGATTTTAAGTGGACGGACAACATTCCAGCCAATGGCGATGGCAATGATTTTCTCGATCAAGGCGACGCCGCGCCAAACGCACGCTTCAACTATCGATTCGTTGCTCCATCGCCCCTCAGCCCTCCATAGGGACACCAACATATGAAAACTAACCTTACCATTTTCTCCTTCCTCACAGCATTCACCGCGTTTGGTAATTGTGCGTTCGAAAAATCCCTATCAGAGATCCTCACCCAGCCGGGAGAGGCCGCCATCGAACGCCTCGACGTTTTCGAGCCACCGATGAAGCAGCCATGAAACGAGCTCTCACACTCTTTACCGCCCTGCTACTGCTCACCCCCTTGGCCGTGATCCACCCCGCCGGGCCGCGCGACACGTTGCCGGACTCCTGGGCTGCCACGGATGAGTGGCTATGACAAGCTCCAATATTCGAATGCCACTCCTGGCCTCAATGCTCGCAGTCCTTGTGGTGGCGGCAGGTAGCTTAGGAGCTGCAGACACGCACGAGCTTTTCCGCGACACCGCCTTTGCAGACGGCTTCGGTGCGAGCTGGGGTTATGGCAGCAAGTTCACGCTCAGCAGCGAGCGCAAGGAGGGTGCCGTCACGGCTTATCGTGAGATCTGGCCGTGGCAGGTGCATTTGATCCCGGAGGGCACGGTGACGAAAGTTGGCATCAAAGAACATGCGTGGGACTTCGAGGAAGGCGGTCACTTGAATGTCACGAATGCACGGGGCGAGTTCATCCCCGAACTGCACGCCAAGAAGCTGGTGGCGAATCATGCGATCGAGGTGAACACGCCGGAGACGCTGCAGTTTGCGCAGTTCAACAACGACGGACTGGCCGATGCCGATCCACAGCGCAATACGAAGCTGGTGAAGCGCATCACGACGGACCGTCGTGGCAAGATCACGCTGGCTTACAACTCGCTGAATGAGATCCGCAATGTGGCCACAGGCTACTCAGCGCAGTTCGCACTCGATATTTGGCCGACACTGCTGCTGGTGCAGAACTTCCACGACCTTCCGAAGCTGCGCGACTATGAGCGGCTGGACGTCTCCCTGAGCTGGCAGGTGACCAAGCTGAAACAGCTTTCCGACTGGCCTGCGGGCCTGCCCGGCGCGGCCATGCCGGACATGAATCTTCAGTTCTACTTCCTGCTGCGCGAGATCGCGCATCCCGAGCGTGTGCTCTGGGTGGGCTTGTTGCAGCA
>CAITIF010000620.1 GCA_903892365.1 uncultured Pirellula sp.
CCAATTCGGTCAACCATGTCTCTGTTGACGAGAGACCGGTCGACAGATTGCTATTCGTTCCTTCTTGCTCAGCATTCCAACTTGCCTGGAGCAGTTTGATCGTTTTACCAACTCTTTCGGGCAAGGTTGCAATGCTTCTCAAGGTCGGTGAGGCAGAAGCGCAATCCAGCTCCGCCCGAAGTGCACTGAAAAGTTCTTGGCAGCGAGGTGTTTGGCCGGTTCGCGATTGTTCTGTCGGTATCGCGAGAAGCGCCCACTTCCCCATCAATGTCAGATCATCGATTTGTTCGCGACAAGTTTGCTGAATTGAGTTGCACCACCATGACGATTCACCTTGCGAGGGCAAGGTCGCCAATATCTCAGACATTTCCTGCACCAGCCTTGGCAGAGCAAGCAGCGCCGACTTCAGATTGACATCTTGCTGTGCTAGCGTCTCCGATTGCAATTCAATGCGGCGACAACTGGAGTAACCGACCAGCCGGTTAGCGACATCCCCTATCTTAGGTGCATTCGTTTCGATTTCCTGCTTCAAGACGCCCAAGGTGTCTTGCAAACCCTCGAAGACTCGAGGTGGAACAATGCATGCATCGATCATTTCTTCCAACCCAGCGGCGAGCACTCGAAGATGCCCGGCAAGGTTGCCACTGTCGACCGTCGATACATAGCGAGGCAACAGAGGTGCCAAGGACTTGGTGTCATACCAATTGAAGAAGTGACCACGATGCCGTTCCAATTTGGATAGTGTGCTAAAGGTATTTCGAGTACGTGTCAAAAATCGCGAGATACTGCAGTAACCAAAGTCGTAGGCAGCGAGATCTGCTAAGAGAGCCATGCCGATATTGGTTGGGCTGGTGCGTGAAGCGATAACTTCCTGTGGGTTCACATGAACGTTGTCAGGAGCCAACCAGTTGTCGGCTTCCGTCACGAAAACTTCAAAGTATCGCCAAGTTCGACGCGCCATGGTTCGAAGAAATTGCTGTTGTGGGGCTTTGAGCTGCACGACTCTTAACGGCGTTAACCGACTCAGCCACCATGCAATGACAGGAGAAACGAGCCACATAAGCAGGAACGGAAGTGCGGCTGCAAGCGTTTGATTATTGAGGACGGTGATTAGCAGCAGAGCAAGGATGGCCACGATAGGACCGGCCGCCATAGAACGGCAGAATCCCCACAAGTCCGAACGAGCGGCTCGTTCCGAATCGCTTGAAGTTCGCCACTCCAGCAGTCGTCGCTTGGTCCAATGCACTCGCACTAACGTCCGTACGATGGCATCTGCACTGATCCATAGGTCGTATGGCAAAAAGATCAAAGTGAATAGCGACTGAGCAATCGGGCGAATCAATGCGAGTAGGCCTGATCGAAGATGAGTTGCGACAGAGAGATCAGTAGGCTTGAATGCAAAATCGATCAACGCAGCCATGATTCTTGGCGCCGTCACAACCAGGATAACAAACCAAGTGGTAGCGAGTGCGATAGACAGAGACCCAAGTATCCAAGCACTCAATAGCAGAGTCACCATCGCGATGGGCATCACGCTCCGGCGTAAGTTGTCGAAGATCTTCCACTTCGATAGGGCAGAGATTGGATTGTTTGTGAGTTTTGAATCGCTGCCTCGAACTCGAGGAAACAGCCAAGCGGCAATCTGCCAGTCCCCGCGAATCCATCGATGGCGTCTGCTAACATCGGCCGCGTAGCTTGACGGGTGATCTTCGTACAAGGTAACGTCGCTGATTAAGGCAGACCGGCCGAAACAGCTTTCCAGTAGATCGTGGCTAAGGATCGCATTGATCGGAAAATTGTTGCAGCACTTTTCAAAGGCGTCCACATCGTAGATGCCCTTGCCGATGAAAGATCCTTCCCCAAAGAGATCTTGATAAACATCCGAGACAACTCGAGTGTACGGATCGATACTTGGGTCGGCGCCAATAAGGCGAACGAACCAGGAACGTCGTGAACTAGCCATGCTGATGGCAACTCGGGGTTGCAGGATCGAGTAGCCGGCAGTCACGGAACCCGTCTTGGAATCCCATCTTGGCCGATTCAAAGGGTGTGCCATGGCTTCGATGAGCTTTCGAGCGGCATCACGCGGCAACTGAGTATCCGTGTCGAGCGTAATCACATAGCGAATACCTACCAAATCCTGAAGGCAGCCCGAAGTCTCTGAAAAACGATTGGTTGCACCTCGGAGGGTTGCATTCAGATCCGCTAGTTTTCCTCGCTTGCGCTCTAAGCCCATCCATACCCCCTCCGACTCATTCCACTTCCTGGGCCGATTCAAAAGAAAAAACGTATCCTGTCCATCCATGGAATAGGATTGGTTGAGACGGCTGATTCCGGCCTTGGCACAACCCACCAGTTCTGAATCTCCTGGCATCTCTTCCAGGTTCGCGTCCTGGAAATCAGTCAACAGGCAATACTGAATCGATTTGTCGCGGTTGGCTAGATAGCGTATCTCTAGTCCTTCCAGTAATCGTTCTATCGAATCGGTATCCGTAAGCATGGTCGGAACCACTACAAGAGTGCGATGAGACGCTGGGATACCGGTTCGAAAATCCATGCGTGGCAATGCATTGGGGCG
>CAITIF010000621.1 GCA_903892365.1 uncultured Pirellula sp.
CCAATGTTCGAGTGGCCGCCAATTTCGCAATTTCCCAGATCAAGGATACACCGTAATGTTCCAGGATTGCCTCCGAATCCTGGCTGCGATTCAACGCATCGAGGGCTACGACCGACTTTTATTTAAATGGTGGTGGTTGACCCTGCCCGTAGCCGCTTTGATGATAGCGCTTGCAATTTGGAAAGCGATTTCCCTGTTGGTGTCGTGGATTAGGAAGCCAAGCGATAGCCCCAATAAGCTCTTTCATAGTCTTGCTAAAGTGCACAATCTGACCCGCGAAGAACTTCAATTATTGACATTGATGAGCGAAAAGCTTCCTGCCGAAATGCCTCGCCCGGTCTTATTTGTTGAGCCCAGCTGCTGGGCTTGGAATCAAGCCCCCATGGTAGATAAAGTCGACCTTGGAGAAAAATTGTTCCAGAAGATCTTTGGATTTCCCCCTGATAGGTCGCAGTCAAAATGATATAACCTCTGGGATTCTGAACGTTTTTTGACGAATCATTTCGAGGTTAGTACTGTGTCGATCATCGATACCAAACTGGAACAATTAGGTTTGCAACTCCCCCCCGCGCCCAAACCCGTTGGACTTTACAAACCCATGTTGATTGTGGGCAATCTGGCCTACATATCCGGTCATGGGCCACTCCAATCGGACGGAAAGTTGATGCTGGGCTGCGTTGGGGACGATCTTAATGTCGAACAAGGGCAAGCTGCCGCAAAGCAAACGGCACTCGCCATGTTGGCGACTTTGAAAGCAGGCCTCGGATCACTGGATCGCGTGGTTCGCCTAGTCAAATTGCTGGGGCTCGTTCGATGCACCAACGATTTCGGCCAATCCCCATTGGTGATCAATGGCTGCAGCCAAGTCTTTGTAGATTTGTGGGGCAGCGACCATGGTATCGGCGTTCGTAGCGCTCTTGGGACAAACGCATTGCCGAATGGAATGGCTGTCGAAGTCGAAGCGATTTTTGAAGTCAAACCATAGACTGAATTTGATAATGACTGAACGACAGACGCTTTCTTTTCTGGCCAAAACTCTGGAACGGGCTGGATTGCAGCCGAAGACCAAATATGGCCAGAACTTTCTGGTTGACCTGAATCTGCTTGACATCTTGGTCAAGGGTGCAGAGATCGAAAAGACCGACGTCATCTTGGAAGTTGGGACCGGTGTTGGCTCCTTGACAAAGCTGATGGCCCCGCTTGCCGGCGAAGTGATCACCGTAGAAATCGATCGCGACCTGCAAGCCTTAGCCGCGAAAGAATTGCGAGCCTCAACCAACGTTACCATGTTGTCGTTTGATGCGTTGCGGAACAAAAACAACCTGCGCGACGAAATGCTCGTGACGGTTCGCGAGAAGATGGCGACCGTTCCCAATGCGAGGCTAAAGCTTGTTGCGAATCTTCCCTACAACGTTGCTACACCCATCATCAGCAATCTTCTTACGGTAGACCCCGTGCCGCACAAAATGGTGGTAACCATTCAGAAGGAGCTGGCTCAACGGATTATCGCAGCCCCTGGCTGCAAAGACTACAGTGCCCTTACGATTTGGATGCAGAGCCTTTGCGATTGCCAGATTCTTAGAATCTTGCCTCCAAGTGTCTTTTGGCCCAGCCCCAAAGTAGACTCCGCAATCATTCAAGTCGTCCCCAATCCTGAAAAGCGAAAGCGGATTGTGGACCTGAATTACTTCCACACTCATCTAAGAGCTTTGTTCTTCCATCGTCGCAAGTTCATTCGCAGTCAATTGCACACCGCAACTCAGGACGATCTCACGAAACCGCAGGTGGATCAAATCCTTGAGCAGCTTGGACACGAACCGAACTTGCGAGCAGAGCAGCTCACTGTCGAGCAGATTATTGATTTGCTCGAGGCAACTCGCTTAATGACCCTGGCAAACAAACCATTGCCTGCCACTGATCCTACTTAGGACGACACCCCAACCATGTTTACCGGCTTGGTCGAATCGACCGTTTCACTGATAGAAAGCCAACGCATCGGCCCTGGAATGCGTATGGGATTTGATTTGGCAAGCCTCTCCGAAGGAGTTTGCCTGGGAGACAGTATCGCTCTGAATGGGTGTTGTTTAACGGTCGTCGCCATCGAGGGCACCATTTGCTGGTTTGAACTTGGGGCTGAGACGCTTTCTAGAACCAGCCTTGGAAAGTTGAAGTTGGGGGACCGAGTCAACTGCGAACGATCGCTTCGCGTTGGTGACCGAATGGGTGGTCATTTTGTTTCGGGACATGTGGATGGTCTTGGGCTTCTGACCGAAAGGCGCGATGAAGGCCAATGGTCTTACTTCTTTTTCACCGCCGACCTGGCCTTGCTTCGCCAAATGGCCTCGAAGGGATCGGTGACGTTAGATGGTGTAAGCCTGACTCTCGTGGACGCTGACGATCACCGATTCAGCGTGGCCTTGATTCCACACACACTTCAAGTGACCACGCTCGGATCGCTCCAAGTGGGAGATTCCATCAATGTCGAGACCGACATTCTGGCCAAGTACGCGCAACGCGTTGCGACAACGGGCCCTGATTTATCTATTCCGCATTAGTAGACTACCCAGTTGGGCAAAATGTTTGGCCCTTTGATTCAGCCAATATCATCGGCTCGATCTCCATGGTGTGTTATCTCATAAACGGCATTTTGTTTCTGTGACATCTAGCCCTTGAGATATACTGTTTGCATGAAACATAGACATCTTGTCCCGGAGTTGATGGATGATCCGATGCTCGACATGCACGAGCATCGTCGGGCACTGGCGGGCTTGCGACGGGTCAATCGACTATGCTCCACGGGGCGATGGATTGCACAAGCAATACAAAATGGTTCTGCCAAGTTTCCCAATCGTCCGATCGAGATCTTGGACTTGGGATGTGGAAGCGGAGACGTTGCTATCGATGTATTGCGGCGTTTATCCCCCAAGGTCCCGTGCAATATTACAGGTTGGGACATGAGCCCTTTAGCGATCGAAGACGCGAGTTCGCAGTGGCTTCGCCATCCGCTTCATCAATCCATCCCTGGCCGGCTTCAGTTTGAGCGTCAAAACATCTTTGAGCCTGGTCTGCCGCTGCGCAAGTTTGACATTGTCTATTGCTGCCTGTTTCTTCATCACTTTGATGATGAATCCGCGGTAACCGTTCTTCGAAACATGAAGTCCCTTTCCAGGCATTTGGTGATCGTGGATGATCTGCGACGAACAACGTTGGGGTGGTGGTTGGCCAAGATCGGTTGTCATCTGCTGTCTCGGTCCCCTGTGGTTCACTTTGACGGGCCGCAGTCCGTTCGAGCGGCGTTTTCGATTGATGAAGCGATCCAAATTTCGAGTCGGGCTGAGCTCGTCCAAGGTACAATGACGACTCATTGGCCTCAGCGATTCCTTCACTGTTGGGATATCTCATGCTAGACGAGCGGCTTCCATGCCTCTCCAACCTCTCGGCATCCATGGCCATGGAACGAAGCTGGGACATCGTTGTTTTGGGAGCCGGGGTGGCTGGCGCATCGTTCGCATCGATGGCGGCGGAAGGTGGCATGTCCGTGTTGTTGGTGGAAGCCAAGGAGTTCCCTCGGGAAAAAGTTTGCGGTGGCTGCTTGAACCGCCGAGCACAGACCTTTCTCCACGAACGAGGCTTGTTGAAGCCACTTCTAGAATCGGGAGCGGTTTCCATCGCATCGTTGCACGTTCAGTTGGCAAAGCATTCGAGCAACTGGTCGGTCCCGTCCATGCTGAGCGTTCGGCGTTCGACCTTGGATCACTTGCTGGTCAGCGATGCGATCGAACGGGGAGCTTGCTACCTTTCTGAAACCAAAGGAATAGTCGAGCCGCTGGAGATCCAAGAATTGTCGGTGCAACAAGAACGTTCGCCGACGCATCGAACAGTACACCTTCAATCACCTTCTTCTAGTTCTAGAGATACGGTAGCAGTCCGAAGTCGAATGGTGGTTGTCGCAACTGGACTAAGTCGATCCGCCTTACCGAGAGGCGAGGTATGGCCTGCCACGCAAATGGAATCGTCGCGAATTGGGGTTCACACACTTGTGCCAAGCAGTGCGATGAAGATCGAAAAGGAATTAGAAACGAAAGCCAAACGTTGCGAACCAACCTTGCATATGTTGATCGGAACCATTGGCTACCTGGGAGTTTGCAAGACGGATGGTGATCAATGGGATTTTGCTGCCGCCATCGATCCGGATCAGGTGCGACGGTTCGGCAGTATCGCCGCCTGCGTTCGATCCATCTTGAAAGAGAACGGGCTGACCAACACTGCTTTTCTAGAGCAGTCTTCCTGGCAATCGACACCGTACCTTACACGAACATCCGACTGCGTCGCCATGAACGGAGTCTTTTTGCTGGGTGATGCGATGGGTTATGTCGAGCCGTTTACTGGCGAAGGGATGTCCTGGGCGTTTGCGGGCGCTGCGTCGCTTCATCAGATCATTTGCAAAGCCAGTCGCTCCATCGATCATTCGACTGCCGAGCAAGCATGGAATCGCTGGGTCACTACGGCGCATCGCTCGCGTCAAAAGTCGAGCAGGTGGGTTGCCAATCAGTCACGGGATCTGGCTCGAGCGAGATTCGTTTTAAGAGCTTGCGATTGGCTTCCGCCATTGAAGCACCTTCTCCTGAGAAAGATAATGACGTAATCATGTCCATTTTGTTCGCGTGTTCTACCGCCCTTCCACCCTTCTCGATCGAGCAAGGTGAATCCGCGATGTTGGCTCAATCGCTAGGGCTTTCAAAAAGGTGGAACAAGGCCTTGCCGGGCCTTTACAAAAAATCCGGCGTCAATCGACGTGGAAGTGTTCTTCTCATGTCCGGCAGTGGCGAACCCATGGCGCGACAGAACTTTTATCAAGCAGCAAGCGAACACGCACCCTTTGGGCCGACCACGAGCCAACGCATGCAAGTGTACGCGCAGCATGCTGCTGAACTTCTTCGTCAATCGTGTGAAAAGACGCTCGCCGTTTCGCGTGTAGCCGTCGCCGCGGTGACTCATCTTGTCACCATCTCGTGCACAGGTTTCTATTCACCGGGTATCGATCATACCTTGATAGACAGCTTGGGATTGGATCCTCAGGTGCAACGAACTCATGTCGGTTTCATGGGCTGTCACGGCTTACTCAATGGTCTACGGGTGGCAAACGCATTGTCCCGAAGTGAACCTCAAGGCATGGTGTTGGTTGCCGCTGTCGAACTCTGCAGCATCCATCAACAGTATTCCGAAGATCCGCAACAAATGGTCGCCAATTCGCTCTTTGCAGACGGCGCAGCAAGTTGTTTAGTGGTCTCGCGTGAAATCCAAGTGGACAGCAACGCTGCGCAGAGTGGATGGACCATTGCGTCCAGTTTCTCGCTCAAGATCGATCAGTCTCAAGGCATGATGGGGTGGCTGATTGGCGATCATGGTTTTCAAATGATGTTATCGCCCGAGGTGCCGTCGATGATAGAACGAGAGCTGAAGGGGCCGTTTGAAAAATGGCTTGCCAGCAATCAGCTTGCACCGCACGATATCCAAGGTTGGGCCGTTCATCCAGGCGGACCACGTATTCTGGATTCGGTGGAGACAGGGCTGGGGTTACCGTCCACAAAGATCCAAGCGTCGCGGCATGTGCTCGCCCATCATGGCAACATGTCTTCGCCAACCGTCTTTTTCGTGCTACAGGAACTAGAGAAGGAAGTTCCGGGCATGCAGAATTGCGTCCTTCTGGGATTTGGCCCAGGCTTGCATGTGGAGGCAATTCTTTTGAAGCGAGAAAGCGTCGCTTAGGCAGCTCGGCTTTTTCCGAATTGATCTGCGGCGGGAATGATATGGCGGGCAGGTCGATTGATCGCGATTTGGTCCAAGATCCGTTCTGCGAGCTCCAGTGCTTGGTATCCATGTTCGCCTGGGACCGAAACCGGCTGTTCGTTGAGAATCGCTCGGTAGAACTCGTTTTGTTCGCATTCGATTGCGTTGATCGGTTCGACTTTGGTTTCTTGGCAGCTTAGCCAGTTGGTAAACAGCGAGTCTTTGACCTTGGATCGTTCGTCAGCGGGAAGTGCATCCGCTTGCCGAACGCCGCTGAGGACATCTTGGACGGGTTCCGTTCTGGTTACTGTCCCGGTTGCGAAATCGACATCCAGCACGTTGGTGTCCGTGTGGATTTGCATCGTGCGTTTCGCGATCGGCGAAATTCGCGAGGCGCGAAAGTGACCGACCATACCGTTCTTAAAGTGAACCCCTGCGACTGCAAAGTCTTCGTGCTTTCCAAGAACGCTCCATCCGTAAGCATGGACGTGTGAGACGGGCGATTGGGCGGTTTGCAAAACCAGGTCGAGATCATGAATCATCAAGTCCATGACAATTCCGATGTCGGTGCTCCGTCCGGTGTAGGTTCCTTCGCGAGCCGCTTCCAGATAGCGAACCGAATCCAGATCCAGCTGCGAAACAACATGTTGCCAGGCCGGATTAAATCGCTCGACATGTCCGACCTGTAAGGTTCGTTGATTCCGTTGGGCCAGCAGAACCAATTCGGCAGCTTCTTTTAAGGAGCTTGCAATTGGTTTCTCGATGAGAGAATGAATGCCATGGTTTAGGCACCAACTGCCTGTTTCATGATGCAGGAAAGTCGGCGTCGCGATGATCGCACCGTCAATCGTGCCACGCAGGTCTCGGTAATCGGCACATGTTGGAATGCCAAGCTGCGATTCGACCATTTCACGCGACGGAGCGAACGGGTCCGCCACCGCGACCAGATCGCAATGGGGATTGGCTTTCGCAAGCTTGGCGTGAATGCGTCCTAAATGCCCACCGCCAATGATGCCAATCCGTGGACGGTGGGTTTTTGTTTCCATGATCTTGCTCGTAAGGAATACAGTGTCACAAAACTAGGCTGCAGCTGTGTTGGACGAAGGTGCACTGGCTCGTCGATCTCGGCCGCGACCGTGACGTCCCATGGTTGACTCGTCGATAAATGCAAATAGTATCTCCAGCTCGGGAAGCAAGTCGCCTGTCCCTTGTAGGATTTCGCGAGCGTGTTTGACCCCAACCTTGGAGCGGTACAGCAGCTTATGAGCTTCACCGATTGCGCGAATGGCTTGGGAAGTGAAGTTCTTTCGTTTCAGGGCGACCACATTCACGCATCTTGGTCGGGCAGGAAATCCTTCGGCCAACATAAATGGTGGCACGTCTTGAAGAACACGCGAAAGGCCGCTGACAAAACTGTAGCAACCGATGGAAGCAAAATGATGCACCGCAACACCACCGCTCAGCGTGGCGTCGTGTTGAACTCGGACGTGACCGCCCAGCATCACTGTGTTGGCCATGATCACACGGTCTTCGACCACACAATCATGGGCGACGTGGGAATTGGCCATGAAGTAACATTGGTTACCAATCGAGGTGATCCCTTCGTCTTTTTCGGTACCACGGTTTACGGTAACGCATTCGCGAAAGACGTTGGAATCGCCGATGATGACTTGCGTGGGAGAGCCTTGGTACGACAAGTCTTGGGGCTCACCACCGATCACGCATCCAGGAAAAAGGCGGTTGTCGCGACCAATCGTGGTGTGTCCGGTGAGCGTGACGCTGTTTTCAAGTCGAGTTCCACGACCGACTTTAACGTTGGCTCCGACCACGCAATGGTGGCCAATGCGGACATCTTCGTCCAGTTCGGCTCGGGGATCGACCACCGCGGTATGGGCGATTATGGTTGGCATGAGATAGTTCCCCAACGTGTCATTAATAGTGGTGCAAAAATCTTGTTTCGTGGCATTATGCGGCATTCCTGTTCCGCAAGTGCGAGTGAGAGTTCTCGAGGTTGCGAATCGCTTCGGCCAGACGTCCATTGAGGATGTGTCCGCTTCGGCTGGCGATGATTTTCCCTTGGACACGAAGTCCACAAAGAGCCAAATCGCCAATCAAATCCAGCAGCTTGTGCCGGGAGCATTCGTCTTCAAATCGGAGGGAGTTATCTATTGGGCCGTCAGGTCCGAAAACAACCAAGTCGCGATAGGTTACGTGCGAAGCCACCCCTTGCATCTGCAAGTGACGGGCATCATGTTCGGTTAGAAAAGTTCGTGCCGGAGCGATTGTGTTCGAAAAGTTGTCTCGCTCTAGCAGTTGTGTAGTCGTGGTGGCTGGTATGCTTGAATCGGGACCGTAGTCCAATTGGTACTGCAACGTTAAGCCGGGATCGGCCGACGGAACAGCCATTACCCAATTGCGGTCATCTCCAACTCGTAGAGAAGACGAGATCGAAAGATGCTCAACCACGTCCGCTTGGCGGCTCGTTCCCGCTTGTTCCAGGGCTAGCGCGAAAGCAACCGCGCTTCCGTCCATACCGGGCATTTCTGCGGCGTCGCATTCCACGATGCAGTTGTCGATGTCCAGCCCGTACAAGGCCGCCATCACATGCTCAATCATTTCCACATGGGCAGCGTCTGAAACCAAAGTCGTTCGCAAGTTCGTTTCGCGGCGGTTGGCTGCGATGGCTTCGATTTCGGGTTTGCCTTGCAAATCGATACGGCGAAACAATATTCCAGTGTTGCTTGGCGCAGGCAAGAAGGTAAGGGTGATTGGTTTGCTGGACCAATACCCCCGTCCACTGACCTGAGCAGTGTGCTGGATAGTTTGCTGGAATCGAAGATGATGCATGCGAGACGCCGAAATCCGTTTCGTGTCGAGTTTATCTAGTTAGTTTTTCCGAGTCGCGAAAGTTCGTTGTTGGTTAGCTTTCGCTGGTTTCTATCCCTGAAGGGCTCAATCCGAAGAGGAAGGATCAAGCCCTAAGAAGTGAGTGTTACCGGTTGGGCCGGTTTGGCGTTCCGTTTGGCGTTCCGTTTGCAGACCTTGGACTTGGTGTGTTGGTGGCAGCGGCTGCGGCAGGGGTAGCGCCAACGCTGTTATTCAAAAAGTTCAGAACAAGTTCGGTAACATCGATTTGCGGGTTCAGGAACAGAACGTCACGTTGGATTCCGAAGTTCACCGACTGAGGCTTCTTGGGATCCATTTGATCTTGTTCTTTGCTGTAACGCAAAACCAAGTCGTACTTGTAATGGTTGGCAACGACTTCGATCGCTTTGTTGATCGACTGGTAGGATCGATAGATCACGCCCGCTTGCATTTCAGCGAACTCTTTTTCCTTGCCCATAAAGTCAACTCGCAACTTGCTCTCTTGGCTGATGAGTTGCTCTTGCTTTTGTTTGAAATCGGCAGTGTTCGTGTCGTAGTTCTTTTGAACCATTTCGGTTTCG
>CAITIF010000622.1 GCA_903892365.1 uncultured Pirellula sp.
TGCTTTGGAGATTGCAACAAACCTATCGATTGCAGTGCGTCGATCCATGAGGCGACCTTTCCCTTGCTATGAGCCCAGGCGTGAATCTCGTTTGCTTGACTCACAAACACAAATACTCCACAGATTGGATGCGGTACCGTTAGCAAGAACGCGATCGCTGCGGGAATGATCGTTGTTGAGTTGCGAGACCAATAACCTTGATCTAGGAATGCCAAAGGTTGGTCATGATGCAGCTGATTGGGTTTGGCAATCCAATCGCCGATCAGTGGCCACTTCACATCCGCGTAACGATCTTCCCACCAATGCCAGAAGCCAGCCAAAAGATCCGCCGACAAATAGCAACACAGCAAGTATCCAATCCAATGAAACATAGTGCAGACTTGTGTCCTAGAGCATAGAGACGAAAGACAACAACTTTGAACGGACGCATGCTACACAGGCAGAATCTTTCTTCCCGATCGTCCGAAAAGGACGCCTGCGGCGAAGGCTCCAATCACAAGCAATCCGATAAGGAGCTTGTCGCGAATCCAGCGTTGAATGCGTTCGAATAATCCCAAGACAGGTCTATCCGCAGGATTGCGTTTTCCGTCTTCGTCCCGAGGACGTGGACGCAGGATAGTTTCTTGATCAGGCTCAACGATGGAGTCAATGACATCTTGTGACGCGGGATCGCTTGTTTGATTCGACACAGCCAGAGGTTGAGTCGGCCAAGTCGCAACGTGGTACTTTTCCTGCTCATCGGAAACTTCGCGTACACCTTGTGGCAGAGCCTCGAGCGATTTCGGCAGACGGCCCTTCATGGCTTGGAGCAAGAACGGAGTCGATTGACCAAGCCCTTCGCCTCCGCCTCCCCAAGTGAGGAGCCCAACGACACGAGGACCAACATCGGTATAGTCGATCACGCTAGAACCGCTACGACCTCCAATCGCTTCGGGCTTCCAAGTAAGAATTTGTCCTTCGCTACGATTCAAGCTAAGCACTTGCAAGCTAGGCCATTCACAGCGAGGGCAGCCGTAAGTGCTGACCATTGCCCCCTTGGTTGGATAACGGTCGGCGAGCGGGATCGGGCGGACATCTTTTGCAAACTCAGCGTTGCATTTAAGCAAGGCAAAGTCGACGCTCATCCCTCGGCCATATCCGGAAGAGATGATAGCTCCTCGGCCTCGCTCAACGGAACCATCTGAGTTCCACCGTTCGAGGTTAACGGTGCGACCTCGTTGAGTGCCCGCTACGTGAGCGTTGGTAAGAACGATCGCGTTTCCATCTGCATCGCGACCGACAACCGTTCCGCTCCCGCAAACGCCGCTAATGGTGACACGAACTGTGGCTCGAATGACTTGGGTGAATCGATCCTCATCGCTAGCGGCCGAGCTTTCGATGGTGGATGTATCGATCTGAATCTCTTCAGTGAGAGGAACCAATTGGATAATCGAACATTGGCCATCTTTGCAAACCACCTCCTGTGCTGAGACAGTAGATGCAAGGTAAGTGAGGATCGCCAACATGGCGACGTGAATTGCGATTCTCATAGAACACGGATCCTTAAGCAGAGAAAACTGAAACATTGTGAAGTGACAACTAACGCTGGACCGCAAACGCAGGGATCGTTTGGAGAGCCGAGGCCCAACTCGTGCCCCTGGTGCGGGCCAGCGGTAGTCGTCGCTAACTTTTGAATACCACCCACAATCGCGCGTTCGTT
Organism: uncultured Pirellula sp.; assembly: GCA_903892365.1. Taxonomy (GTDB): domain Bacteria; phylum Planctomycetota; class Planctomycetia; order Pirellulales; family Pirellulaceae; genus JBKCUI01. The sequence continues at coordinate 1,700 of CAITIF010000622.1, forward strand.
TGAGGCGTAGCCGCAACGAATCGAATAGGCAGCCCACACATGGCCTTCATCGTGACGTAGCGTGGATTGGTCGGATCAAACAAATCGGTCTCGTAACTGGCGAGTTGGACGTTATCGCCGTTGGGTAAACGACCTTCGATGATCCATGCTGACGGAACGGACTGGTTTGCCACGCAAAAGCAACTGCGATACTCGCCCACCGAGAGCCATTGGCTGACTAGACCATTGGCCATCCGCAAGGACTGCGTTGCGCGAGCTCGATCGATTGTTACTTTTGCGATTGATGCCA
>CAITIF010000623.1 GCA_903892365.1 uncultured Pirellula sp.
ACGTGTCATTATGATCAAATAGAAAACGGTCTTTGTAATATTTGGACCAACCGTTATCTTCGGCGCACACGAAAAAACCTCGAAATACCTCCCCGTACAGGGCGTCTACGCAGCCGTTTCGAAAAACTGCTCTACACGGAGTCGTTGATTCTAAGAAACTTAAGGTTTCTGAGTCTGGTTCGGTTGTAGGCCTTTCGAAGACATAGTTCAGGACGCTGATACAAGGGTTAACAGCACCTTGACAGCCGAGTTAACACGAAACGGCTTCTCTTCCGGTACCCGAGCGAGACGAAGCTTCTACCGCAATGTGGCTAGCTATCTTGGCCGCCGCTTTCGCGTAAGCTTTGTACCGCAAAAAACCCGGAGTAACCTGAACTCGCGAACGTGGTTCAAAACCTAGTCACTCCGATTATCAATGGATTTGCAAAAATTTTGCAACTCAATTGGCAACCATCATTCACCTGTTACTAACGCTTCTTGCGTCGGTTACTCCACAGCATCTCCCACAGAAGTTCGCTTAGTCCCGATTACAAGCCTGCAGTCTTGCTGCCTGCGAACGGTCTATTTCCGAGACTTTTGGAGAACGCGTCTGCCGTGTTGGCAAACGTCGATCGGATCTCATATTTCACGTGTTCACGACCTAATGAAGTAACCCGCGATCCATGTGACGACTGCCCGAGCGGCCATGATTGCCCATTTTAGAATCGTCACTGATTTGGATACGGCCGGCTTCGGTGCGACTGGCTTAGCCTTCGTAATTGCAGGAGGATTAATGCTTTCAGTATAGGTGGGTGATGGTGCTGCTGGTTCATTGATCGGATCGGGAAAGCCAGCAAACTCCGGTTGCGATTCAGCAAATTTGATCGTGAACGATTGTTGGCATTTCGCGCATTTGGCCCGTTTCCCTTCGTTCTCTCTGGCATCATTGAACGGCGCGCAGCCATTGGGGCATGAGATAGATTCTTTCATTCTGCAAATCCACGGGGTGAATATCGATGGGCTCGGAGTGCAGATAGATCGGAACCGAGGGGTTCGTAGTAAGCATCTCTTGTAGGCTGCCTGTTCGAGGATCGCAGAGATGGATTCCACGGCCGAGACTGGAACCAAGATAGAGATTCCCGAGGGGAGTTTGATCTCGATCGAGTGCTTGGTGGAATCCGATGTTTGCACACGCAGAAAGGCGGTTGCTTGAGGCTTAGCAGCGAATTTGCGTTTCCACTGGTAGTAGGAGGTCGGCGAGCAGTTGATCGACTTGCAGAACTGCGCGACGGTAGCAGGGGATCGTTCGCACTGGGCGATACGTTCGGCCCAAATGTATACGGTTTTCGAGGACATTAAGCGAGACATAAGCAGGATCTCCTTGAGAACTGGGATAGAAACAAGGGCGCACCTTGAATCTACCCGTAAGCTGGCCCTGCGCTGAGAAAAACCCGATCAGGCTGGTGTACGCTTACGTTTGGAGTGCCATCTAAACAAAACACACTCGGCGCGGCCAACAGTTTCTGGCTTTTTGGTGGACGCGGTTGATGTTCCCCGTGTTGCCGCTGTGACAGATCGACGATATTTATGTATCCTGCTTGATTGAATTTGAGTCTGCAAGATCGATCTTGTTTTGATTGCAGATTCCAGACCGACCTCTTGAAAGCTTTCCAGATGTTCAAAACGATCTTCGACTCACTCAAGCAATTGCAACTCGGGATAGGACTTTTGTTTGCCGCTAGTGCGATCCTTCTGATGCTCGATCTGAACTCCCGCAACTCTGAACTCAGAAAAAGTAGTAATGGGGTTCCGAGGGTTGCAATCGTTCAGCATGCCTCGATTAAAGCGATCGATGATGGACGTATAGGATTACTCGAGCAATTCAAGTCTCGAGGCTTCACGGAACCAGACAAGGTCCATATCAAGGTTTTCAATGCTGAGGGAGATATCGGGACGGCCAACGCGATCGCCAAAGATGTCGTCTCAGGGACTTATGATTTGATCATCACCATCAGCACTCCTTCCTTGCAGACAGTCGCAAGCGCAAACAAATCCGCTTCACAAATCAATCACGTCTTTGGGCTGGTTACCGACCCGTACGCTGCTGGAGTGGGGATCGATCCCTTGGACCACGCAAAACATCCCGCGTATATGACGGGATTTGGAAGTATGCAGCCGATAGAATCGCTCTTTGTACGGATCAAAGAGATGAGAGCTGAGGCTAAGCGTATTGGTCTTGTTTGGAATCCGGCGGAGTCCAATTCGTTTGCGCAGACAAAACTAGCGCGTGAGTTGTGCAAGAAGATGGACTTAGAGTTGATCGAGGGGAGCGTCGAGAACGCCGCGGCGGTCCAGGAGGCAGTCAATTCGGTGATATCGCGAGGTGTCGACCTTATTTGGATTAGCGGTGATATCACGGTATCCTCGGCAACATCGGTGGTTATCCGAGCGGCGACCAACGCAGGTATCCCCGTTTTTAGTTCGCTTCCTTCGTCCGTGAAGCAAGGTAGTCTTCTGGATCTCGGAGCCGATTATGTA
>CAITIF010000624.1 GCA_903892365.1 uncultured Pirellula sp.
CATCGCTGCAACATTCGATGCGGGTAAGGTGCTGGAAGGCCAAAAAGGGACTGGCTACCTGACTCTTGCTTTGCTTCCTAACGGGAAAAGCAACGCTCAGGAGCAGTTCATTGGCTCCATCGAATGGCCGGACGGAAAACAGCAATTGATCGTCGCTATTCAAGAGCCTGAAGAGCCCAAAAAAGAGGACTCCAAAGAAGGCAAGACTGCGGACAGTAAAGTTGCAGATAGCAAGCCGGAAGACAACGCCGTTCTTTCTAAATTGGTATATCCAGTCGGTAGCCGCGGACGAGAAAACTTGCCGGAGCAACCTGAGTACGTCGTATTCCAAAACACCACTCTGTGGACTTGTGGACCCAATGGACTATTGAAGGACGCGGACTTAATCGTTCACAAAGGCGTCATTCATCAGATTGGCACCGATCTACCTGTTCCTGCAGGTGCTCAGGTGATCGACGCTTCGGCCATGCAAATCAGCCCTGGCTTGATTGATTGCCATTCTCACATGGCCTCCGACAGTGGAATCAACGAGGCGACGCAGGCGATTACTGCCGAAGTTCGAATCACGGACTTCATCGACGCCAGCGACATTACGATCTACCGTCAATTGGCGGGTGGCCTTACCTCGGCCAATATCCTTCATGGATCCGCAAATCCGATCGGAGGACAAAACCAGGTCATTAAGCTTCGATGGGGCGCCACGTACGACGAGCTAAAGTTTCAAGGTGCACCTCAAGGTATCAAATTTGCCCTGGGGGAAAACGTAAAACAGAGTAACGTCGAAGGCTCTGCACGCACGCGATATCCACAAACGCGAATGGGAGTCGAGCAGATTTTTCGAGATCGATTCAATGCGGCTCTTGCCTATTCTCAGCAGTGGGAAAGCTGGAGCAAAGAACGCAAAGGCCTGCCACCTCGTCGCGACTTGGAACTGGAAGCGATCGCGGAAATTTTGAAGGGAGAGCGCTGGGTTCATTGCCACAGCTATCGCCAAGATGAAATTCTAGGTTTGCTTCGCGTTCTGGAAGACTACAACGTTCGCATCGGCTCACTTCAACATATTTTGGAAGGCTACAAAGTTGCCGATGCCATGGCAAAACATGGTGCGACAGCCTCTTCCTTCTCCGATTGGTGGAACTACAAATTCGAAGTGCTGGATTCCATCCCTCACAACGGTGCGATCATGCACCAACAAGGAATTGTGGTTTCCTTCAATTCTGACGACGCTGAGCTAGGGCGACACATGAACCATGAAGCTGCCAAAGCCATCAAGTACGGAGGCGTCGAACCCATGGAAGCACTGAAGTTCGTCACCTTAAACCCAGCCAAACAGCTTCGTATCGATTCCCGCGTTGGATCGCTGGAAGTGGGCAAAGACGCTGACATTTCGGTATGGTCAGGATCCCCATTGTCGACTCTGGCACGCTGCGAACAAACTTGGATTGATGGTCGGAAGTACTTCGATCGAAATCAAGATGCGGAAATGCGAGAACGGGATTCCAAGTTGCATCGCTCGTTGGTGCAAAAGGTTCTAGCAAGCGGCGATTCGCCAGGCGAACGCAGCTCACTCGCGGACGACCCGTCCCGTCTATGGCCACACCATGACGAGTACTGCCATCACCATCACGACGATCACGATGACGGGCACGATGACGGGCATGATCACGGTGACCATCTAGGTCATGAAGGTCACCAAGCTATGCAAGAACAAGCTCAAGAAGCGGAAGGTCACAACCATGAATAAGAATGTACGAAAGACTTTGTTTGCTGTCGCATTGCAGTGCAGCTTGGGTTTGATCATCAGCCTCGCAACGGCCTCCGATCAGATTCCCGGTGCCCCCCAGAAGAAACCAATCGTCCTTCGCAACGCAACGCTTCATACCGTTTCTGGCGACGTGATTGAAAACGGAAGCGTTTTGTTCTAAGCTGGGAAGATCAAGGCTGTCGGCGTCAACATTCCGTTTCCTGGTGATTCGGAAATAGTCGAAGCCAAAGGCCAGCATATTTACCCTGGCCTGATGGACTCCTTTTCCAGTCTCGGATTGGTGGAGATCGACTCCGTTCGCGCGTCGATTGATACGACAGAGACTGGAAATATCAACCCGAACGTGCGCGCAGCGGTCGCATTTAATCCGGATAGCGAGGCGATTCCGGTCGCGAGAGCAAACGGAATCTTGACGACCGTCATCACCCCCAGCGGCGGGCTCGTTGCGGGTCGCTCTGCGGTCATGATGCTTGATGGGTGGACATGGGAATCGATGACCCTCAAGCCCGATGCTGGAATGGTCTTCACATGGCCTCGATACGCCAGGGCGCGCATGCGCCGCGGACCTGAAGAACCTGAAGCCGCTGCGGATGCAGACAAGTTAGCCGAGCTGCATGAACTGTTTCATGAAACCCATGCTTACTTTAAGGCGAAGAATGCCGAAGGATCGCAACAACCGGTCGATTTAAGACTGGAAGCGATGAAGCCTGTCTTGGATGGGAAGATCCCCGTGCTCGTCATGGCAAACTCGCTCAAGCAAATCCAAACGGCCGTTGCATTCGCAAAGCAATATGAGCTGAAAATGATCCTGGTTGGCGCAGCAGACGCTGGCCATTGCCTTCCGCTCTTGAAGGAGGCAGGAATTCCAGTCGTTGTTTCAAGCACCTATCGATTGCCAGCTCGACATGATGCGTCGTACGACGAAGCATACGCCTTACCGTCTGTCCTGCAAAAGGCGGGGATCACGTTCTGTATCGCGGGCGACGGCCGATTCGGTGCCTCGATGGTGCGCAATCTACCGTACCATGCAGCCTCTGCGGCCGCATTCGGTCTTACAGAACCCCAAGCCCTGCGTGCGATCACGTTGTCCCCTGCTGAAATCTTTGGTGTTTCAGATCACGTCGGCTCGTTGGAAGTCGGTAAGGATGCAACTTTGTTTATCGCGGATGGAAACATTCTTGAAACACCAACGAATGTTTCGAAAGCATATATCCAAGGTCGAGCGGTTGATCTTTCGAGCAAGCACACTCAACTGAACGAAAAGTACCAAGCCAAGTACAAACAGTAACGAGTGCGATCCTAAGCCAAACCGTAGCGAAGGTGAAAACAACTTTCGCTACGGCGGCAGAATGAACAGTTTGCTTGTGCAACAACTTACTTGGAACAACCAGGCACAGGTTTCAGCCATTTCACTCTTTCCAGCGGGGCGACTGGGCGTGAATGAGCTTAAGGGGAAACCTTTGCTCCGCGAATACCCCGGATGAAGGATTCCATGTCTGGCAAACGCTCTTCTGGATTTGCCTTTAGGCCAGCCATGATGGTTGTGGCTAGGTTCCGATCCAAGTTCGGTCGAAGCTCCAAAATTTCGCGTGGGGGAGAAGTGTCGTGGTGCAAAGCGGCCTTGCCAGTCGTGTCCGACATCTGCCAAGGCAACTCAAGAGTAATCAGGTGGTAGCATGTCATCGAAAACGAGAACACATCCACTCTCTGGTCCGTAGCACGCCTGCGCACGATCTCGGGAGCCATGTAAAGCGGTGTCCCAGTCCTGTTTCCTGGGACCATAAAGGCTTTGGTGGCCGGCAACGTCAAACCGAAGTCGATCAACTTGACTGTTTTTAGATCTAGCGAACACATAAAGTTTCTCGGGCAAATATCCCGGTGAATGAACTCCTTGCGATGGACGTATTGCAAAGCATCCGCCATCTGACGAATCATGTCCAAGCGAAGCCCTCGGAGCTTTTCCTCTTCTCGATCCTGAATCAAAACCTGCAAGCCTGGTCCGTCCACAAACTCCATGACGAGGTAAGGCTGATTTTTCGTCGACAGTCCAAACTCAAGCGTCTTGGCGATGTTTGGATGATTCATCTGGGAGGCGATTTCGCCCTCCGAAGGTTTATTCAACCCTTTAAAGCGGCTCTCAAAAAAATCCACTTTCTCGATATCGCACAACTTGACCCCCACGATCGCGTTGGCGTTCTCCCGATCCTTTGCCACAAAAAAGTTGCTCATGGTGCCCGAGATCGC
>CAITIF010000625.1 GCA_903892365.1 uncultured Pirellula sp.
TCACGGGGTCATCAGTCGCGGGGGCTTTAGGCTGCTGAGTGGATGGGTTGGCTGCAATGTCGACAGACGGCGTGGGTGTATTGGTAGGCAGCTTGGGTAGATTGGTTGCGATAGCCGGCGGCGAAACCGGCTTTCGCCGAATCGGTTCGGGGAAGGCGGTGCGCCCGTTCCGTAAGTGCTTGGGAACGATTGCCGGGACATACTTTGCAACAAACGGACCCGTCGACCCAAGATCCTTGCCTAGCCCGTACCACATGATGGCTGTTGCGATAGGAAATGCGGCTAAGCCTCCAAGAATGGGTGGAAGCACCTTTCGCAGAATGGACACTTCTTTGCGTTTGGGTCGCAATGTAGCTTGGTTTAAAGTAGCCCAAGGAACGGATGTTTCGGCCGTCTCAAAGACTTCCAACGCTGGTTCCGGTCCGATTTCCAACGTTTCGAGAGACTCGAGTGAAGCGGCTTCTTCAGACTCGGCGGTTATCTCAGAATTGGCGGGCAGCTCGATATTGGCGGGCTGCTCTGTAAAATCGGTCAAAGGATCATCGGCCGATTCGAGTTCGAGCTCAAGTTCCAAGCCATCCGAGGGCCGGTATTCTGACTGCGGTTCTAATTCCGTGGACTGAGGAGCCTGTTGGACTGAGTCTTCGCCGTTTTCTGGGGCTTCCGTGTTTTGCAGTTCGTTGAAACGCACCAAGGCGCCGCAATTTCGGCAATGGACCGATTGGATCAATTGAGTTTCTTCGTCGCTGAACTCGAAGCGAACGGGTTCGCTGCAATGAGGGCAGTTCAAAAAAGGTTGCATTTTGAAGTAGGCTGCAAGGGTTAGAACAAGCAGAGTATCGCTGCGACAGAACTCCGTTTCGGGAATCCTGATCCAGGATAGCAGTAGAACTTCCTATTTGCTTGCCGAAAGCGGCTATTTGTGTGCTTCGAGAGCTAAAGCAGGGCAAAATGGATTGGTTTTCCCTATTAAACTGCCCCAGGTCAGCCTCCGGGACGACTCGCCGAAGGGAATCCTTATGAACTCAGGACTTGGCTATTAACGGAATTTCGAACATACTCAGTTAACGTCCAGTAAGGGAAACCGGTAACTTAGTGCCTGATTCCTGGAACGAGTACGACATTTGCACTCCACCTAAAGCCCCTTCCTGCCAACATGCTACTTCAAAAAGCCAGACTCGGAATCCCAGCAATCATTGCTTTGGTCATTTTGCGAGCGGTGGTGGGATGGCACTTCTTTATGGAAGGGTCGGACAAAGTTCAGAAAGGGGGATTCTCTTCGACGGGGTTCCTGTCCGCAGCCAAGGGCCCATTGGCATCCAAGTTTCAGTCGATGATTCCGGATTACGATGGAACCCTCAGGCTCAATTCAGGCCCGGTGAAAGAGAAAGGGCCGAAGGATACCTACGAGGGTAGCCCCTTGGAAATGGAATATCGTCGCTTTGTTGGCGAAGCAACGAATTTGTTTCAGTTCAATGAAGCACAAATCACTGCTGCGGAAGAAATCATTGTAGAGAGCCGGGCTCAACTGGCCGAAACGTACAGCACATGGAAGGCCAAGATAGAAGAGCACAAGAAAGGCAATGTGCGCATCGCAGGTCTAGAGGAAGATGTGATGCGAAACAATGTTGCGTCGATGCGAAAGCAAAAAGACACCATCGAATCCGAATGGCGAGCACTGGTTAAACCAGCTCTCGCAGATATCGACAAGATCAGCGCTCAATTCGAAAGGCAGATCAACGACCTTGCTACAGATCCCCAGCGAGGGAAGGACGGAAAAAGGTATGCCGTCTTCAGCCTTCCTAGCAGCTCGCCAGTCGACGTGAAATTGATCGACAAGATTATCCCGATCTTCGATATGGCCGTGGGCATATTATTGATTGTCGGCTTGCTAACTCCGGTCGCAGGTTTAGCAGCAGGCATCTTCTTAGCTTCCGTGGTGTTGACTCAGTTTCCGGGTAGTTACGGCTCGCAACCTACCTATTACCAAGCTATCGAAATGATGGCGTGCTTCTTCCTGGCGTTTTCCGATGCGGGACGCTACGCAGGGCTCGACTTCTTGCCATGGAGTTTTTGGAACCGAAACGCTCCAAGACGTCGCAGTTCAAGCCAAAAAGTTTAACGAACCTAGCCATTCATCAACCTATTCCATTGCGGACAAAGATCTAACGATCTGCCTAACCATATTCAGGAGAATTTGAAATGAATCAACTCAGCCCAGAAGATAGAACAACAGGTCGAAATAATTTCGACGAAGCGGTTGGTTTCACGCGCCGTGAATTTATGCAAGGAATCGTTGGTGCGGGCGCCGTATCCGGTGGTGGACTGGGTGCGATGTACTTCGGGTACCAAAAAGTGGGCGATCCAGTTCGCGTCGGGGTGATCGGTACTGGCGATGAAGGTAATGTTTTGATCGGTGGCTGTTCTCCTGATTATGTTCAGGTTAAAGCGATTGCGGACATCCGCCCAAGCAGCATTCATCGCGCGTTTCATGGCGATTGGTCCTCACCAACGGCAGCCACCGCCAGGCCAGGCCTGATCAAGCAGTACAATTACTCCAGCGAAGAAGAAGCACGTCGAAACGTGAAGGTTTACGACGGCACCAACGGTGGCATCGAAGCATTGCTCAATGATGATTCTATCGAAGCAGTGATCATTGCGTTGCCTCTTCACCTGCACGCGCCGATTGCTGTTCAAGCGATGATGAAAAAGAAGCACGTTCTCACCGAAAAGCTGATGGCTCACAATGTGGCTCAGTGCAAAGTGATGGCTCGTGTCGCTGACCAACAAACGGACAAAGATGGTCATCCCATTCACTGCGCCACCGGCCATCAACGCCATTACAGCGTACTCTACGATAATGCCGTTCATCTATTGCGTTGGGGCA
>CAITIF010000626.1 GCA_903892365.1 uncultured Pirellula sp.
CTGGAACTGGACGACAAATACCGTTTGGTATTCATCCTTCGCGATGTTGAGGGGCTTTCCGTGCGAGATACAGCTCATGCGCTGGAGCTAACCGAATCCAACGTCAAGGTTCGGCTCCTTAGGGCGCGTTTAACACTGCGTGAACGTTTGACGAAGAAATTTGGCGATGCACTTCAAGCCATGATTCCCGACCATAAACATTCCTAGTTTCTTGTAACCTTTTTGACGCTCCTGGATCTGCCCCATCAAGTACCATTGTCGAGGAAAACAATATGACCTGCGAAGAACTACTGAAAGCTCTCAACGACTACGTCGACGGAGCGCAACTGACTGAGATATGCGAAGAATTTTCGCAGCATCTCGCAGGCTGTGACCCTTGCCAAGTCGTTGTTGATAACATTCGTCAGACGATTTCGCTTTACCGAGCCGGTCAACCTTACGCGATGCCTAAATCTTTCGAAGAACGACTTCAACAGAGCTTAAAACAACGTTGGGAGGAAAAGCATGGTGTCTCGGGATCCTCTACAACCCATGGATGATTTCACCCACGACGATCTGGAATGAGTAGAGAATGATTTTTCAACGATCGTCACGACAGATTCAGCAATTTATCTTCAAGGTTGCCGTTGCGGGGGTATGGTTCTTTTGCCTCGCATGTTCTGCGATTGCCCAGTCCCCTATTTCCGTCGAACGATCGGATGATAGGCTTGCGGCCGTAATTCGGTTAGGCGAAGCGATCATCAAGAATACCGTTTCGCACCCATTGTCGAAGAATTATGTCGGCAATTCTTTGAACTGCACAAGCTGCCACCTGGACAATGGACGGCACCCGAAGGCCGGTACCTTTCTTGGGACAGCCACCGCCTATCCCGCATGGTCTCCTCGTGAGAGCCGCGTCATCACACTTGAAGACCGAGTGCTCAATTGTTTCATGCGAAGTTGCAACGGTATTCGACCACCCTCGGGGAGCGAAGTCTCTGTGGCGGTGACGACCTACATCACTTCGTTATCGCAGGGGCTACCCATGCAAATGAACCCCCTTCGTCCGATTGGGCCTGGAAGGCTTCAGCAGCTATCTACGAAAATCGAACAGGCTGATCTCGTGCGAGGTGCATCGTTGTATGTGTCTCGCTGTGCAGAATGCCATCAAGAAGATGGACAGGGTGATAATAGCAATCCGCCTGTTTGGGGTGAGCGGTCCTACAACGACGGTGCAGGCTTGTCCTCCGTAGAAAATCTCGCAGCCTGGTTAAAGGTCGCCATGCCGCTTGATAGTTCGGACCTAACCGATCTTGAAGCGTTCGATATCGCTGCCTATATCAATTCCAAAGAACGGCCCCACTTTGATCTGCGGGAGCATTTACCTGCCAAAGAAAAACTCGGCGAATACAATGCGTCAAACGCAAAATGAACGTTCTTATTTTCGAACTCAGCCTATGATTCTATGGTGCCCAAAACATCAGTCCCTTGGCAACATTGAACTACCCATCTCATTGTCATCATGAAATTCGGTTCACGACGCGAGATGCACTTCCAAGACACTCGGTATCCTCGCGAAGTGAAGTTATCCTTGGAACGCGACATGAAGACTCTCTTCGAGGTTACGTTCGAAAACAACAAGTTGTGCATGCGAGCGAAATCAACTCTGGTAGGAGCTGAGTACGATTTTCATGTAGTCTTCGAAACTGCCTTGCCTGCCGGCAATTTTTACCAGCTTACAATGAACGTGACCTGGGTCGATCCAACATCAAGTAATTTTGAGTAC
>CAITIF010000627.1 GCA_903892365.1 uncultured Pirellula sp.
CAGCGGTCATCTTCTCCGCTTCAATCTTGGAAATGTCCAAGATATCGTTGATGATCGAAAGAAGGTGCTCTCCGTTCTTTTTAATTGTATCCAGGCAAACGACTGCTTCTTCGGAAGACAAATCATTGTGTTCATGTTCTGCAAGGATATCTGTATAACCGAGTATGGCTGTCATGGGCGTACGAATTTCATGGCTCATGTTGGCCAGAAACTCGCTCTTGCTTAGACTCGCTGACTCTGCCTGAGCTTGAGCTTCTTTGAGCGATGTAATGTCAGCTCGAATGGCAAAGTAACCTCTGACTTTACCAGAGTCATTAAACAGGGGCGCGATGGTTGTATCCACCCAGTAGAGCTCACCCTTTTTATTTCGATTACAGATTTCGCCATGCCAGAAACCTCCATTTGCAACCGATTTATACATTTCGGTCCACATGGATTTGGAATGCAGTCCCGAATTCAATATCCTGTGGTTTTTGCCAATCAACTCTTCGCGACTGTAGCCACTGATCCGGCAAAACGCATCGTTCACGGATACAATCGTTCCAGCTGTATCTGTTTCAGCCACGATCGCATGATGATCGACAATCTTGCGATAAACGTCCAAATAGGAATTCGCTGAACGAAAATTCTCTTCCACCAAAATACGAGCGTTCAAGTCATCAGTAAGTTTCCGATTGAGTTCCAGTAGACGTTGTTGAGAGTCCTTCTGGTCAGTGATGTTCAGATGCGCAACTACTAGCCGCATAGGTTCATGGCAGTCAAATCGTGATACTGTCATCAGGAACCATCGCAACTGAGAAGGACTATCACAAGGGTATTCATACTCGAATGATTTGCACTCGCCGTTGATGACACGCCGAATTCCTTGAGAAACATCTGTCGCATTACTTCCCGATTCCCCTTCCAAGGCACCCTCGGTAATGGTCAAGTAATTACTGCCGATGCCATAATTTTCTCCTTGGTAGCCGTTCGCCTCGGCAAAACGCTTCCAATGCGAATTCACGAAGAGAATCTTTCCATTCTCGTCTAAAATCGCGATGTGTGATGGAATCGAGTCGATGGCTCCTTGGAGAAAACGAGTGGATTCCTCCAGTTCGTGCTGAATAGTCCGCTGTTCCGTTACATCCATCTCAATTGCGACGAAACCGGTATGCTCGCCAAGTTCGTTGTAAGTTGGCTGAAAATCTATCTGCAACCAATACTTGCGGCCATCCTTCCCCTCGTTCAACAAAACACCGGAAAAAGACTCCCTGTTTTGCACTGCCAATCGCATACTTTCCACCGTCTTCGGGCATGTATCCTCGCATTGCAGGAAGTGTCCAGGGACTTTTCCAATAACTTCCTGCAATGTGTATCCGGTAACTCGCGTGAAGCTTTCGTTCACCCAAACGATGCGGCCGAGTGGATCGGTAAATATTGCTAGGTTAGTGGTCTTCTCTGAGACCAAGGCCAATTGCTTCAATCGTGTAGCTTCAACCATTCTTAAATAGCTCTCGCGCATTGAGAATCGAATGATCGGCAACACAAGCAGATTGGCAATCCCCAGAAAACTAGCTCCAACAAAACTTGCAAAAGCCAAAAGACTGCGATCGGATTCGACAATACAAATGAGCAAGAGGAAGACAAACAGGACGCAAGCAGTGGCCGCAGTCCATACCAACGTGCTCAGAATACGACTCGGTCCGCTCTTCCAAAAATGGGGTGGTAACATCGACGACACATCCATGGATACAGTGCTGTTGCGAGAGAGCTTCAAAAGAATATTTATTTCGATTCAAGCAAAACAAATCATTCCAAAACAAAGATTGTTTCGTTCAAGTATTGCCCACCCCAACGATTTCTATCATTGGTGGCAATCGGTATTGCATCAATCTGCATCTTTTTTGCGCAAGAAGTCATCCGAAAAAGCCCCCTAAATGGGTACAGCCCGCTTCCGATGACGAATGCATGCTGCCCAATCAAATCGATTGGATCATCGAAATAAACACCAATTTTGGTATGAAAACCGAGAACTTATCCATACCACATTGAAGAAATCCTACTCGTTGGTACAGCCGTTTGAGCACGAATTCTCGGACCTTTTCAGCATCGATCGATTTGGAAAAAAACACCCTTGCCCAAGTTGCCCGTAGAGCCGCTGCAATGGATACAACTGTTCCTGAGTTTCCCCCCTCTGCGATCATATTGAACTCCGTTTCCGAAAGGAGCTTGAGTAACAGATCTACCAATTTGGCGAACTGCCCTCCCTGCTCCAATCGGGGAAACAAGTGATCAGCCAACTTCAAAACATCGATTGGTGATTGGTGAAGGCATGCGAGGTAGGAGTATCCTGTACCGAAATCATCCAAATCGATTTTTACACCCATAGCGCAAAGATCCTCAATCGACTGAACACTTCATTGAAGGTACTTCAAGACTTCGCTTTCGGTCATCTCAAAAATCGTCAACACAACACTTACGAATGCACGCCATAACCAAGAAACTGAATCCAGGCTGCACAAGTTGCTACCTGAAAAGATTGATCGTCAATTCTTTCGGTGTACCACCAAGACTCAATTTTTGCCAGTCAGCGAACAGATTCAAAGCGATCTGCAAAATCTACTCTCCAATCGAAACGACAAGCCCCGTTTCCTCCGCCATGGGAATAAAATCATTTGGCGGAATCATTCCATATTCAGGGTGATTCCATCGAATGAGTGCTTCGACACTTTCGACCAGACCTGTTTGAAGACCAATAATAGGTTGATACTGCAGAACGAATTGACTGTATTGTATGGCCTTTCGCAGGTCGGAATCGATCTTCCAACGTTTTAACTCGCGACTCCCCATGGACGCGTCAAAGATTCGGTAACAGCCGCGACCAGTATCCTCGATACAACAAGCTCTGCATCAATCGTTCCTGAAATCGACTCAGGAAGCACAACGAACTCGTCCCAGCCGAATCTCGAAACCGTGTTGTCTGCTGCGAACTCAGCGACGAAACCGGTTCTTTGGACACAAGTGCGAAGCCGCTGGGAAGCCTCTTGAAAAGCCAGGTTACCCCAACCATGACCAAGACTGTCGTTGATCCACTTCAAACGATCCAAATCAATCAACAAGATTGCGAATCCAGGCAAGCGATTCAAGCTTTGATTGATAGAACGCTGAATGCGATCAACAAAATTGCTTTTGGTGGGTAAACCAGTCAAGGAATCAATTCTAGCCTCATGCTGTGAATCTTTAATTAATGCATTCGAACCCAGCGTTGAACGTACCCGAGCACGAAGCTCAATTGGCAAAAACAGCTTGTTGACGTAATCGCACACGCCAAGCTCAAAGGCCCTTGCAATCAATGTTTGATCATTCTCTGCCATGATCATCCTCACGGGGATCCTTGCCAACCGTTCATCCAAACGGAGCCTTCTCAAGACCTCCAACCCATCAAAGTCTGGCATCTGGTAATCATGCAAAATTGAGGCAGGGACAAACGATGCGGCCATCCGCAACCCCTCCTCCCCTCCAGATGCACAATCCAAGCGTACCCTCATTGGAGATAAAATTGTACCGACTTGCTTTTGAAGATCCTGGCAGTCATCGATAACCAAAATGCTTGAGGGCAAGGCGGACTCAAGGGCAAATGTTTGATCCGACCTGATAGATACTCGTATTGAGCCAGAAACAACCATCGCCGAAGAAACACAACTCACGCTAGACAGGAAACCATGAAATTTTGGGAAAACCGTCTTGGTCGCTGGATTCTAGGTCATTGCTGATAGTTTGAAACCAAGCTCGTTTTCTTAATCCCCCGAACTCAGTTTGCAGCTTTTGCATCACTCCTTGTCGGAACAACTCATTCCCGCGACAGAGCCTGCTAGAACACCTTAGCCCCCTGACTTTCAAGTCATTTCGTGGGATCGATGCACGGGTTTTCCTTACGTTTTCTTGAATCGGATTCTGCGAACATGCTGTTTTCATCGACCAAATCTATTCGATAGCATCTTGGAACCCTTTTTGGTTACGTTACACCAGAGATGATCCACGACAGATTGGTGATTAACATGATTACCCCAAATTCGATACCAAAAATCTTTGTCATCGCTCGGTCAGATGCCGCCCACGAAAAGATATCAAAAGCTCTTTACTCC
>CAITIF010000628.1 GCA_903892365.1 uncultured Pirellula sp.
CCCATCAAGTCGAAAGGGTCTTTGCAGGGCCTAGCGGCGGTCTATGAGAAATGGGTGGCCTGGCCTAAGCCGCAGATGAAGAAAGAAGATATTGCGACCAGCCCAAGTTTTCCTTGGCAATGGAGTCTTTATCTATCTAGTTCGGCAAGTTTAGTCTTGGGCGTACTGTGCATGTGGGTTCTTTTCATCCGACCTCAACCGCAAACTCTGGATTCGATGTTCAGTGAAAATGTCGTTGATGCGTTTCCTAGTAAATCAGCCTTGCCGGAGCAGTTCGGACCTTTGAAGCTAGCTAATTTTTCGAGCAACACTCAAGTTGCGAACAAGAGCAAAGGTCTACATACACGCATATGGCAATACAATGCCGGGGAAACACAGTTCCTGGTTTCGCTTGATTTTCCATTCGCAAGCTGGACGTCAATGGTCGACGCGTACAAGATTTCGGGCTGGGAAATTGAAAAGGCTTTTAAGGAAACCCAGGATGCTACAGGACCGTGGACGTTGGAACAGGTCAGTATGCGGAACAGCTTTGGTATTCGAGCTTATTCCTGGGACGCATACTTCGATCAAGCTGGAAATCCAATAGGTGAGGAATTACCTCAGGAACAAAAAAGTCGTGACACGCTTCCTTCAATGCTTCGAAATGAGCGTACCGCTGAAATAGCTCAGCGACGTTTTAGGGTACGATTGTTTTTAGAAACCGGACGTGAAATTTCCGATGAGGAATCGAAACAGTACCAGGCTTTTTTTCTAGAGATTTTCGAGCGAATTCGAGTCCAAAGCATGCCTGCATTGAGTTTGATCAAGTAGTCCATTATGAACAAAAAAAGCAACAAGAAACAAGATGTTGACCAAGACCTGCTCTTGGCGCCGCCAACGTTCTGGGAGCGAGTGCTAGGTTGGTTCAAGTTCTCTCCCGTTCAAATTGCCGGGGATCTGTTGGATCTGTATGCGAATTGGATTTTATCGCGGAAATGGCGATATGCCTTCACGATGATCCCTGTTCTGCTGTTGGTGTTCGGATTTGGCACCATCGTTTGCATCGGAAAGCTGGTCGATGACAAATCAAAAGTGCGTTGGTATATCGAAGAGGCGGAGAAGCAAGCTAAGATCGCTTCGGAAGAAACGGCAACAAAAGCCAAAGCCGACGCCGGCGTAGTGGAAACAGAAAAAGCGGACTCCTCGGACTCGACATCGAATGCAGAGAACAACTCCGATCCATCGGTTGGTTCGAAGACCTCAGATTCTGGGGATAAAAGAACGATTGTCGAACGCGCAGAGTACGTCGATCTTTTGTTTCGTCGAGTGCTGCAGCTTGAAAAGAGCAACAAACAAGCCTTGTATTATGTCGCTCTTCAAATGTCTCGATTTGGAAAAACGTCCGCAGCGCGACAGATTATGGAAAGCCTAGCGCCGGTCCGATTTGGCGGTTTTGACATGGCGCACTCGTGGCTTGCGACGGACATGATTCAACGGAATCAACAAGGCCAACCTATCAACCCAGAACAGCTAAAGCACCATCTTAGGCATTGCACGAATCGTGATGACGTGAATCCACTTTTGTTAGTAGTTTACGCACAATTGTTGCAACGCGATGACCAGATATCGCAAGCGGAACAAGTTCTCAAACGCGCCGCCAAATTTGATCCAAGCGTTTTGCTTGGGTCGATCGCCATTTACAACCGAAATGGGATGGTTGGGCAAGCAAGGGCTGCTGCAGACTTGATTTATGAGAGCCTGAAGGACAATTTTGCGGGAGACCAAGGGGACAAAAACATTATCGTTTCGGCTCAAGGCTTCGCGCAAACAGGACGGCTCGATCAAACCATTGACTTGTTGAAAACGGGTGTTGCGCAGCGACCGGCTTCCGGCGCGTTGCGACGTGCATTATCCGATGCCTACCGTTTGAAGTTTCGGCAGACAGCAGCGGCTGCTCAAGGCCAAGTGAAAGTCGATTTGGATCTGCTCAACTTTGCAATTGTCGTGGATCCAACAAACATTGCAGTCCAAGAAGAGTTGTCCATGCTATCCATTGCAACATCAGGAAAAAATTCCGCTGTGCTGGATTCGTTGCGCGTTCAGATTGCAGTAGGTGGAACATCCTTCTCGGCTCGATTACTGCTGGCGGAGTACGCGTTCAAGACTCAAGATTTTGAATCGGCGATCAAGCAGTACGAAGTCGTTCTTGCCGAGCTTCCAAATATGACACTCGCGATCAACAACTTGGCAATGATCTTCACTTTGCTTGAAACACCAAGATTGCCCGAAGCCTTGGAAATGATCCAAAGAGCCGTCACGATCGCTCCTAATTTCCCCGAGTTTCTGGATAGCCAAGGCGATATTTTTGAGGCCGCAGGCAAAACGCAAGAGGCGATCGAAAGTTACGAAAAGGCATTGGTGCAAGGAGCTGGCCGAGTGCAAACGCGAGAAAAGCTTATCGCGTTGCTCGATAAACAAGGGGAAACCGATAAA
>CAITIF010000629.1 GCA_903892365.1 uncultured Pirellula sp.
AGTGAGTTTCGCTTTCCTCCCATGCGACTCACGAAGCCCGAACTCTAATACTTTTGTGATGACAAAACATGGCCCAAAATCCTAGAAGATTGAAATCCCTAGCGAATGAAATGGGAATTTCCATTTCGAATTCGCTATTCGCGGCTTTCGTTGGCTTGGTTGCGATCCAGTTTTCGCTCTGTTTTTCAATGCTTTACGCGGATGATGCCGTTGCAAAGCCGAAATCGGATGCAAAACGAGTGAACCTGCCGATTCAGGTTGAGAAAATCGACAAATCGATGGCCAGCACTTGGGCTGATTTTAAGCTCAGGCCATCCGTGGTGGAGGAGGACACGAAATGGTGTCGCCGAGTTTTCCTGGACGTCATCGGCCGGATTCCTACCTATGAAGAGTTCGCGGAGTTTGCAAAGGACAAGTCGCCCAACAAGCGTTTTGCTTTAGTGGACCGTTTGATCAATGACGATCGGTACACGGAAGAATATGCAAACCATTGGTCGACCGTTTGGACCAATGTGCTGATCGGCCGCAATGGCGGAATGGAGGATCGTAGCCTTACCAGTCGCGCCGGCATGCAGAAATATCTGCGTGACTGCTTTGCTCGGAACAAACCTTACAATGATATGGTCTACGAATTGGTCACCGCCACCGGGACAACAAAACCTGGTACCGAGGGATTCAATGGTGCAACCAATTTTTTGGCAATGAAGGTCAATGAAGAGGATGGAACTCAGGCTACCGCCGCGGTATCACGGATTTTCCTAGGCTTACAGGTTCAGTGCACGCAATGCCACAACCATCCATTCAATCAATGGAAACAACAAAAATTTTGGGAGTTCAATGCATTCTTCCGTCAGACTCGAGCTTTGCGACGTTTCGTGCCAGGAACCGTTAATGGGGATGTCGATCACGCGGAACTGATCAATCAAGACTTTGCCGGCGAAGGGCGACGCCCTGAACAAGCCGAAATCTACTTTCAATTAAGAAACGGTCTGACCAAGGTTGCGTACCCTGTATTTCTGGATGGTACGGAAATTGGCAAAAGCGGATACGTTAGCGAAGTCAATCGTCGCGACGAAGTAGGCAAGCTCATGATGAGGAGTCCATTCTTAGACAAGGCTATTGTCAATCGCATGTGGGCTCACTTCCTAGGGTACGGTTTCACCAAACCAGTCGATGATCTAGGACCGCACAATCCCACCACTCAGGCGCAATTATTTGATGAACTATCTAGCGACTTTCGCGCTTCGAGCTACGACCTGAAGCAGCTGATCGTTTGGATCACCATGTCGCAGCCTTATCAGATTTCATCCAAGATGACCAAGGATAACGAAGCAGATGACCCTACCCTCGGGGAAGCACCCAAGTTCTCACACTTCTACACTCGTCAAATGAGTGCAGAACAACTCTACCAGTCACTTTCAGTAGCAACTCAAGCGAATCGTAAGGGCAGCTTGGAAGAACAGCAAAAGCGTCGCGAGGATTGGATGCGTCAGTTTGTCGTAGCGTTTGGAACCGACGAAGGGGATGAAACCACCACGTTCAACGGATCGATCCCGCAAAGCCTGATGTTGTTCAACGGTGAATTAATTCGGGAAGCTATCTCGCTCGATTCAGGAAGCTGGCTCCATGGACTAGCTCAAAGCAAGGGAAGTGGAACCGAGAAGATACAGCACCTGTTCATTGCAGGTCTTGGTCGTCGTCCAACGAAAAAAGAAGTGGAAGTGGCAAGCCAGATTCTGGTGGCCAGAAAAAATGAAGTGGGTGGCATGCTACAAGATATGTGGTGGGCCATTCTGAATAGTAACGAGTTTATTTTCAATCACTAAGCGTAAGGTACACAATCATGTGGTCTCAATTCGTAACTCCAGCTGGCATGAATCGTCGTCACTTTATGAGCCATATGGCGGGTGCGAGCGCTTTGCTTGGCTCCTCGCTATCCCTGGGGCACTCGTTGCAAGTTCACGCGGACACTTTGAAGAAGAATCGCAAGTCTTGCGTCCTTTTGTGGATGGGTGGCGGTCCTTCCAGCATGGACATCTGGGATCTGAAGCCTGGCACCGATAACGGTGGCCCCTTCAAACCGATCTCAACGTCGGGCGATGTGCAGATCTGCGAACATATGCCGTTGATGGCAAAGCAAATGCATCACATGAGCATCATTCGTTCGATGAGCACGCGTGAAGCGGATCACAATCGTGGCCGCTATTACATGCATACCGGCTATGTGCCCGATGCCAATGTCGACTATCCAAGCTATGGATCGGTGGTAGCTCATGAATTGATGAACCAACGAAGCAACCTGGACATTCCTCCGTTCGTTTCGGTGGGTGGAGCCAGCGAAGGACCTGGATTCTTAGGAATGGCTTGGGCGCCGTTTGGTGTTTCCAGCAACGGACGAATCCGAAACATGGAAATGAAGGTGGAACAGGATCGATTGGCTCAACGCCGTATCGCGTTGGAAACCATCGAAAACTCCTTCATCGGACAAAATCGCGGCAACGTCCTGGAAGACCATCGCAAAGTTTTGGAAAAGACCTACAGCGTTCTCACCAGCGCCCAAATGGACGCGTTTCAAGTGGAAAAGGAACCTGAAGCCGAGAAGGAAAAGTACGGCAAAAACGGGTTTGGCCAAGGTTGTCTGTTGGCTCGCAGATTGGTCGAAGCAGGGGTTCCATTCGTGGAAGTTGACTTAGGGGGCTGGGATAACCACATGGATATCTTCCGCACTTTGTCGAACGATCGCTTGCCGACCTTGGATAAAGCCATGGCCGCACTCGTTTCCGATCTGGATCAACGCGGACTATTGCAGGACACTGCGATCGTTTGGATGGGCGAATTCGGACGAACACCTCGGATTAATGCAGATGCCGGTCGCGATCACTGGGCGCGCGCATGGAGCGTGGTCGTGGGTGGTGCAGGGATCAAAGGTGGGCAAGCGATCGGTGCGACCAACGAAGATGGTACTCAAGTCGAGGGTGACCCGTACTCTTCGGAAGATTTGATGGCGTCTGTTTGTCATGCATTGGGTATATCCTTGGAAACGACCTTCACCAGCAAGAACGGTCGCCCTATGAAGATTGCTAACAGCGGTAAGCTGATCAAAGGCCTTTTTGGGTAAACGCTTTTGAGTTCGCAGCCTGCCCAATCACCTAATTCGGATGGGACCTGGGATGTCTCCGCCTTGATTGCGGATCATCAGGCTGGGATATGGAGATATCTTAGATCGATCGGCTGCGATCATTCGCTTGCCGACGATCTGACTCAAGAGACTTTCGTTGCTGTTCTGAGACGACCCTTTGTGCAGGTCAATCCAGCAGCAACCATGAGCTACCTTCGGCGTGTCGCATTCCACTTGCTGATTTCCTACCGACGGAGGCAGAAGAAGGTGACGACCACTGGGGAGTTCGAATTGCTGGATGCCCAATGGATGCGATGGGCAGGAGCCGATGGTGATGGGTCGGATGTTCTAGACGCGTTGTCGGATTGCTTC
>CAITIF010000630.1 GCA_903892365.1 uncultured Pirellula sp.
CGACCGAGGCACAACTTCATACTCAGGCATACCAATATCACGACGATGGGCCACAATCTTTAGCACACCAAAGCTGCTCCGACCATCGCTTCTTTCCAAGTAGCTCGGATCCTTTGTGACCCCAACATAAGGCTTCGCATCGCGAGTCAAGAACTCGATATGGGCTCGCAGGCCCTTCCATTGAGGCCGAATGGTCATCGTAATCCACTGAATGTTGTCGGAATAGAGACTCGGATTAACGGTATCGAAGAGTAGAGAGTCGCCTTGAAAGTTTTCAATGACCAACCGCGCTCGCGCGCCTGCAGTACCTCGGCAAAGCAGAGATATCGCATCACTTTCGACAATAAAATCGGGGGATCTCAATATTCCCGAATGTCGATCCGAAAGCCGGTTCGAGTGGAAACCTTCACCGAGTAGCGAGGCAAAGCTTGAATCTCGATTGCCTGCGATGGACCAACTCACCTTGCCTTGTACGACGTCATCAGGCAAACCTGCTCCGTCAATGCGCCAATGGCTGAGGTCACCACGGGTGACATCGAATAACAATTTCGCGTCTGTAGGAAGCGCTTCTTTGTCATGAACAATATCCGTTTGCCACTGCTTCCAATTAGCCACAAATTCATCGTCGGCAACATCGACAAGATTCGCAACCAGTTGCTTGACGCCGGAAGTTGCATTGGAATGGCGCAATCGAGCGAGTGAACTCACTACGAGCTGCCCCTGAGGAAGACTCTTTTCTATATCCTGCCACTTTGCATCAGGTTTCGCATTTTGTTTTAACCACCCAGCTGCTGCTTCTAGCTCTTGTTCCATGGAATCAACGCGTTTCAGCCAATAACCAGACCAGGCTTTGGTGTAGTCTACCTGCAACGCCTCAAGCTGTTTATTCTGCTGCGTAAAAACCTCAGGACGATCAATGACTCGCAAACCGCTGCGAGTACTTCGCAGAATACCGTAGAGCGAATAGTAATCTTCGTCGCTTATCGGATCAAATTTGTGGTCATGGCAACGCGCACAGGAGATCGTGATGCCTTGAAAGGTCTTGCCAACTGCGTCAATCTGGCTATCGATGACAACTATCTCTTCCTTCTTGACATCAACCGGTGTTTGATTGAACTCAATGAATCTCCAAAATGCTAAACCGACTAGAGCTTCATTGATGCCTTGTTCATTCCAACGAGCCTCAATCAGATCACCAGCCAGATGTTCTTCGATGAAGCGATTGACAGGGATGTCTTCTTTGAAGGCCCGGACCACATAGTCTCGATAACGATAGGCAAACGGCAGGTAAGCATCATCCTCTGAGCCATGTGTTTCTGAGTATCGCACTGTATCCATCCAATGCCGTGCCCAATGTTCTGCAAACTCGTCGCTTTCCAAATATTGCTCGACCAACTTGCTCCAACTTTCTTGGTTAGGAGCTGCACTGAACTTCTCAATGTCCGCGTATGCCGGGGGTAGTCCGCGCAATTGGAAACTCAAACGCCGAACCAATTCGTGGGGCGCAGCTTCCTTGGCAGGAATGACAGCCGCCTCCTTGATCTTTTGGTCAAGCCAGTAATCGATACCGCGAAACTCGGTCGGTTTTCCAAGCACAGGATTAGGCTGCCAGCACCACCATTTAGATCGCTCTTCAAACAACTTGTCCCAATCGAGCTTCGCTTCACCAAGTGGTTCAGGTTGCTCCCGCGGATCCTTAGCTCCCTCCGCAATCCACTGTCTAAATTCTTCGATCTGATCTTTATCCAACTGTGGAGCTTTGGCTGGCATCTCTAGTCCAGCTTCCAAATGCATGATCGTTCGCAACAACAAACTTTCGTCCGGCTTACCTGGCACAATTGCTGGTCCTGAGTCGCCCCCGATCTCCCAACCCTCGCGACTATCCAAAGCCAAGCCGCCGTTCTTTTTCCCCTGATGATGACAATTGAGACAATGTTCATGTAGGGCAGGACGAATCTTGGATTCGAAATGCGATAGTCGGGCGACGTCGTTTTTCGCCACTTCCTGCGCTGCTAATGGTGCTTTCATGACAAACAGCGCGAACATTGCCAAACAATAAGAAGTCTGCTTGGTAGACATAGATAGATTCCGGTTCGCCGCAGGGGATGCGAATAAATGACTGGACCAGGCAAGAAAAGCACTGAAGACATAAGCTCTCAACCCCTTCAGTTTACTCGATGTGACTGGCCATTGCGACCAACCCGCTGTTCTGTTCGAGCAAGGAAGGGAAAGAGCAGGTCAGGTAGAAGCGATTCAGCAACACAGAATAGACTCAGCAGCGAGTTGCCCGTTTAGCGTTCATACTCGCGTCTAGCGATTGGATCGATTGGTTAGTGAATATTCTCGTTCTTAACCGTGTTTCGCGGCATTGCGGGATCCATTAAAATAGATGGCTCACATTCGAATTCGTCTCTGAGACTTTACATCCTCTGCAGATCCCTCCTCCCATGCGACACTCCTTTTGCCAGCTGACCCAACACGTTGCTCAAGCTTTTCTTTTCGTCCTTCTACTCACGTCAGCTTGGACCATTGATTTGCGGGCCGATGGCCCCGATGACAACTTTCCCGAAAACGTCCGGCTCGTGCCACCGAAAGGCGTCGCTATACCCGCCGACAAACTGGAACAATGGAACCGTAAATCTGCGTCCATTCTCAGCGACCTAAAGACGCTTGAAAAAACTGAAGCATCAGACCTATGGCAAGTTGAAGGTCTTTTGCGAGCGGTACGAATGACCGTTGAAGAAGAAATGTTTTATAATGACGCCGAAATAGAGTTTGCCAATACGCTGGTTTCACTCGCGGAACAACGACTGGCAGCGATTAAGGATGGAAAAAAAGGATTCGAGCTGTTAGCACACAACGCTCCGTTAAAGAATGGGAGTCGTTTGCTCATCGGAGCGTTTAAGTCGGATATCGATCAATCGCTCCAACCATTCGGCTTGGTTCTACCTGAGAGTTGGATTCCAGACGCGAAACAACCCATGCGACTTGATGTTTGGTTACATGGTCGCGACGAACGATCCGGAGAGGTAGGATTTTTGCAGCGTCGACACACACAGACGGGTGAATTCACACCAGCTAACACGATCGTATTGCATCCCTACGGTCGATATAGCAACGCCTTTAAATTCGCTGGTGAGGTCGATGTTTTGGAAGCAATGCAGTTTGTGTCAAACTTGCTACCCATTGACCAAAATCGAATCAGCATTCGTGGCTTTTCGATGGGAGGTGCCGGCTGTTGGCAGATGGCCGTGCATTATCCGGGAACTTGGTTCGCTGCGACACCTGGCGCAGGTTTCTGCGAGACCACCGAATTCTTGAGGATCTTCCAAAAAGAAGAATTCAAACCGACTCCTTTTCAGAAGCCCTTATTGCACTGGTATGATTGCCCCGATTGGAGCTCGAATCTACGGTTTCTACCCACCATCGCCTATAGCGGCGAATTGGATCGCCAGAAACAAGCTGCTGACGTCATGGAAGCCTCAATGCGATCCAAAGGTATCGAACTACCACACCTAATCGGCCCTCAAACAGAACATAAATTTCATCCCGACTCGAAAGCGGAAATCACCAAACGCTTGGATGAATTAGCCATCCCAGGTCGCGATGAATATCCGGAGAAAATCGACTTCACAACCTATACACTTCGGTATCCAAATCATACTTGGCTTACCATCGAACGCCTTCATCAACATTGGGAAGAGGCGCGAATTCAAGCGATCCGAACGGAGAACGAAATTCGTGTAACGACACAGAACATTGATCAGTTCAATGTCATTCTGCCAGTCGCTCTATTCAAAGTGCCAATAAACCAATCGCTCTCTGTCAC
>CAITIF010000631.1 GCA_903892365.1 uncultured Pirellula sp.
GATTTCTAACAGAAAGAGTCGGGATGGCTGCTGTCGAACAATCAAAACGCCACACACCCACAAAACTAGAAATTCCCAACTCAAAACGCCAAAACCGGAAGCTCCTTCCGGTTTTGGGAAACGACTCTTTAGTCACCGCGAAGCTTCAAATTCATGATGGTCAGCTTCTCACGCACTTCGGTCAAACTGGTCACACCAAAGTTCTTGCATTCCAACAAATCATCGCCCGTTTTGCGAATCAATTCACCGATCGTGTTCAACTGCAAACGCACCATGCACTTTCTCGCACGCACCGACAGGTTCAATTCAGAAATAGGCCTATCCAACAGCATTTGCTGATCAGGCGACATTCCGCTCAAGTCCAATGGTGGCTCGGCTTCTCGCTTCTCGTGAGCAAACTGGCCAAGTCCAAGACCTCGAGCCGAAAGCATCTCGCGAATTTCGACCAAGGAAGTTTCACCGAAGTTCTTGCTCGATAAAAGAGTCTGCTCGGAAACTCGCGTCAAATCCCCAAGCGTTCGAATGCCCATCTTTTGCAGGCAATTACGGGACCGAACCGACAACTCGAAATCGGTGACCGGAACATTGAGCAATTGAGCCAACCGCTCGTTCTTCTTTTGGGAATCTTCATCGTAAAGTACGTTCCCACCAGCCGCCGCGTCCTTCAAATACAGACGAGCTAATTTGTGATCTGGCTGATTTTCAAGGACCCGACGATAGCAAGCTTGAGCCCGCGCGTAGTCGTTTCGGTCTTCATACATGATCCCCAAATTGATCAATGTTCCAACGTGCGAAGGGATAACCCCAGCACCTCGTTGGTACAGCTCAAACGCTTGCATGTCATTGCCGACACGGTCGTTTTAAAACGCAAGCCCGAACAACGCACCGGCGTGTCGTGGGTTCACTTGCAACGCTCGCTGGTACAATGCAATGACCTCAGGCATGTTTCCACCCAAGGCCGCAAGTGTCGCAGCACGTTGAAATGGATACTCTGCGTTCTGCTCTACCGGGCCAAAAATGTTATCGAGCAACTTCAGGGCCTCTTCCTTACGCCCCATGTAACGCAATACTTCCGCACGCGAAAGTTGACACCATTCCGGCGTGTAGCCCGACTTCTCAGCCGCGTCGTAGTAAGCAAGCGCTCGGTCGTACTCTTCCAATTGGAAGCAATTCTTGCCCATGTAATACTGAGCCAGAGCGCCGCCGTCCCCTTGCTTCAGAGTCGATTCAGCTTCAGTGAATTTGCCCACTAGATAGAGACAAACACCCAACCGAGTCAAAGTTGCAGGAGAAGGACTTGGAGCTTGCTGTAGCTCAAGCACAGCGTCGCGCAAAAGCGCAGCTTGCGTCAAATCTTCTTCAACCGCACGAACAAGTCGCTCGATGTCCTGAGGTCCAAAGGTCTGATTGGAAAGTACAATTTCTCGAATATCTACTGTCGCCATTTGAACCATTAGTTCTTCAAACTCCCCCGGTGTATCGAATCGTGAATGACAAACATTCATGAGACTTGAAACTGTGAAGCCGACGATGGGAGTCGAACCCATAACCCCCGCATTACGAATGCGGTGCTCTGCCAATTGAAGCTACGTCGGCACCTTCTCGCTAACGCCCAACCGCGAAACGATCGTGCCAGTCTGCAAGAATCCCATAAAATAAAGGAAGAAAGTACAAATCGTCAAGTCCAACCTCGGCATTAAACAAGCTAATTCAACTTGGTAGATTTCAGGAACGCTGTGCCAGTATGATTCACAGCGACCGTATTAGGGGGAGGGAATTGGGATTTTGAGCTGCAGGCTTTGGCCTGTTCCTGTGCCTTTGCGGCGAGACGGATCGCGGCTATCACCTTCGGCTCAAAGGTAACCCCTGGGCTGTTGCTGCTCCCTCAGCAAATCAGCCAGCTCCTGCTGCGTGTTAAAGTTCCTTGGTGCAAGCCCCGGCCCAATGGCAATCTTTGCAATTCGGCCATTCAAAAGTCGATGAAGCCCCTTCATCGATCGATTACCGGCATTCCAAGATTCAACGGCTATGCCCAGAACCGAAACAGCGTAAACCCCTGGAAAAGGAGCAAATCCTTCCGAATCAAATACCGCTGCTACAGAACTAGAGCCGGAAATCTCAACCGCACCATCCAGCGTTTTTTGCTCTTCATATGCTGAAACCCACTCCCGCTTCCATTCCAACAAATCGCAGGTAACGACCCAACAATGCTTCCGTTCTTGTCTTTTACAATCGGACAACGCAGCGATCACCCCAGCTAAAGGGCCCGCATCGGAATCATGGTCAAAAATCTGCCTTAGGCCCAACGCTTGGTACTCCTGATGCCGTTGCGACACAATCACAACCTCAAAACCATCTCGCCGCAATTGGCCCGCAAGACCTGCCAAATGCACTTCCCCCCCTATCGAAACAAGCGCCTTGTCCTGACCGAACCGCTTACTCCGACCTCCAGCAAGAATGTACGCCATGCCAGCTGTTGGAATGAGTCTCGTTTGCGGGTTCATTGCGTTCATAACGGCGTCATCCAAGAAAGTTGCTTTCGAATGGTCTGTGTCCGTGCTCTAAATCGGCTCAACCGATTAGGATTGGGGAAACCGAGGAACAGCTTTTGAAAGTGTATCTACTAGCCTGGCAAATTCACTGCCAAAGGCTTATTTTGCTTCAACACGACTACTTGCACCCAAAGGTCACCAGAATCAATCCATGCGGATACTTGTTGTTGAAGACGACCCTATTCTACTGGACTCCGTTGCCCAGTCGCTTCGTGAAGCAGGGTATGCAGTCGACGAAGCCAACAACGGCAGCGATGGATTCTTCAAGGCCAACACCTGGGATTACGACGCAATCCTGTTGGATTGGATGCTTCCAGAGATGAATGGCATTGAGCTGCTGCGCAAGTTACGCATCAAGAAATCAACACCTGTTTTATTGTTGACGGCTCGCGATGCGGTTTCCGACCGAGTTATTGGCCTGGACCAAGGGGCGGATGACTATCTGGTGAAGCCCTATAGCCTCATCGAACTGCTTGCTCGCGTCCGATCGATTATTCGTCGGTCGGCAGGCCACGGCACGAACCAAGTTGCAGTGGGCCCTTTGGTTATCGACCTGGGTTCTAAAACGATCACTTCTGATGGCATCCCGATCGTGCTGACAGCTCGCGAATTTGCCATTCTTGAACTTCTGGCACTGCATCGGAACAAAGTGGTTAGCCGAACCACAATCTACGATCACATCTTCGACGAGGACGATGACAGCCTGTCCAATCTGGTGGATGTTCACGTCTCAAATTTGCGCAAGAAGATCGGGAAAGAACTGATCGAAACGCGGCGAGGCCAAGGATACATACTTCATGGCTAACATCTTTCGGTCGCTCCGTTGGCGACTTCAGTTATGGCATGCCACCATTCTCTTTTTGGTCATATCGGGCATGGTTGGAGTGCTGTCTTGGGAGATCTCGCGATCGCACTGGGACACCATCGACGAAGAACTGGTCAGCGCCGCCCGCCTGCTGGAGGGTTCCTTAAGACTGGTGCCTCAGCCAATCTTAGATAGCCTGTCACAGGATTTAGCAATGCCTCCTGGACCACGACTGCCTCCAGACTTCGGCGATCTTGACCGCCGACCTCAGCGTCCCCGTCGGTTCGATCCCCCTGGCCGTCGAGACTTTGGACCCGAATCCGAAATCATCGAAACCAAACCCATAGAATCCGACGCAACCGTCGACTGGGATGAAGCGTTTGGATCGTATTCCGTTCCTGAATCGGCAAAGGAGTGGGAAGCAAAGTTGATGATTCCTGATTCACTGCCACGACAGATCGGAAGACCAGGAAATCAGTTGTACTTTGTGATTTGGCGAATCGATAACAGTATTCTCAAACAATCAGCTCTTCAGCATCCAGTTCCTAATCCGACCAATGAAATTCGAAATCAGCTTCGCTTGAATCGTTACGTTGCTATCCAACGTGGGCCGTATCGCGAAGTTCTAGTAAAGGGTCCCCACGCTAGCCTAATATGTGTTGGCCGCCGGATTAGCTTTGAAGCCGATCGGATCTGGGCGCGACAATTGTTCTTGGCTTTCGCCGGTGCAATCACTTTCGGACTGGGGCTAGCAGGCGGTTGGTGGATGAGCCGCAACGCAACTGCACCGATTACCAAGATGAGCGAGACGGCTTCGAAAATTTCTGCCAACAACCTCTCGAATCGAATGAACTTGGAAGGAGTCGACAGCGAGTTGTCGGACCTTGGCATGGTTCTCAATAGTATGCTAGATCGACTGGACCAAGCATTCGAACAGCAAAAGCAATTTACTGCAGATGCATCGCACGAGCTTCGCACACCACTCGCTGGTTTGTTGGCAACCACCGAACTGGCACTGGCAAAAGATCGTACCCCTGAAGAATATCGCAAGCATCTTCAATATTGTTTCATCAACGCGACACGAATGCAAAAGTTAGTCGAGGGGTTGCTTGTCTTGGCTCGACTCGATCATCAAGATGGTTCTGCCAATTTAGAACCGATCGCATTGATGCCTATTTTGGAAAATTGTGTTCAGGCGACCGAACTTATTGCAAGCGAGAAGCAGATCCAAGTCCACTTGCACCCCATTTCCGAAAAGGTCCTTGGCAACGCAAACCAACTCGAACGAGTCTTCACGAATTTGATTGAGAACGCGATTCGATACAATCGACAAGGAGGTCAGGTTTGGATCGAGTCGAAGATGTTAGGCTCCAGCATTGCGATTTCCGTTCGTGACAATGGACTAGGAATCGAATCCTCCGATCAAGCCAAGATCATGAATCGCTTTTTCCGTGTTGAAGCTGCGCGAACCCACAGCGGCAACGGATATGGGCTTGGTCTATCGATTGCAAAGCGAATTGTCGATTTGCATCACGGTGAACTTCGAGTGGAATCGGAACTTGGCGCCGGTTCCACCTTTACGGCAATACTACCTGCCTATCTCGAATCGACAAACTAAAAGAACTCAACGCTTCCAATGCGTTTTTCGAATCTCAAACTAGCATGGAGTGCCGGTAAGCATGAACATGAGATAGGGACTTGTTGCAAGCTTCATGAACAGTTGAGGACAACTGTTCTACATTGTACAGCAGTTGTCCTCAACTGCTCGGAACTGCCAACAAGGCCACCAGACCGACTTTCGGAAAAACAACTCAACGCTTCCAATGCGTTTTTCGAATCTCAAACTAGCATGGAGTGCCAGCAAGCGTGAACATGAGATAGGGACTTGTTGCAAGCTTCATGAACAGTTGAGGACAACTGTTCTACATTGTACAGCAGTTGTCCTCAACTGCTCGGAACTACCAACAAGGCCCCCCTAAAAATTACTGAAGGGTTCTTGATATCGAAATGAGCAGGAATGGTTGCTGTCGAAAAATGTGTGGCGAAAGATGGTTAGCGGAAGAAAGGCTCTAAAATTTTTCGCCTCACATTTTTCGACAGATTCCGCTGCGACACCGCGTTTTATTTCGAATCAATCTCAAGCTGAATCGAATTCTTCAAAGCAGATTCCATGGCGGGATCGAAAACAATACTTGAGTTACTTCCCAGCCCTAGAACTCGAAAATGATCCTCGTCCGGCAGATTCCGAGTCTCGACTTCAAAATCGAAACGATGCCCAACGCCTCGAGAAACATCGTTGGTAACAATCACATCCAAACGATCTTTTTCATAAAGGAATCTGCTTGTGAATTCTGGTTTCGCCCGACACAAACAAGCCTTATTCTGAATCGCCAATCAGCATGTAGCCAGACCAGAGCAACGGATGGCTTCCCGGTACGACTTGACCTGGATCATCCGATGCATCAGTAGAAAATACTCCTTCGAAAGAAGGGTTCAACTGTTCCTCCCATAATGTTAGTACACTTCGCTGAAATGCTTCTGACGACGATATCTCTTGATTGTTTTCGCGGTAAGCTCGCAGCATGGCTACTGTGCTGTCACCTCCCACGGGAAATCGGGACAATAAAATTTCGTTGGCCCCCTGAGCGATCAAGGGCATCACCAACTTGAACAAATCGTCACCAGCATTCTGGCCCTGCGAAGTCATCGCATCCACTCCCGGTAAAAGCAATCTCGATGGGGAAGCCCAGGGTAGCTGACGCCATGTCTGCACCAAAGATTTCTCCGCCGGCACATCGGTTGGAATCGGCGAAATAGCGACGACCGCGAAACCAGAATAAGTACACACCTCCTCCGCAATCGTACGTAAATATCGACTCGAAGGATGGCTTCCCATCTTTGAAGCAACATCGATCAAGACACGGTTCGATTCCAAACCGATTTCACTCTTGAGCTGTTTTGAACGGGCAGCGTTCTTCGAAAGAAAATCTGCCGAAACAACGTCCAAGGATCTGCCTGTCGCCTTCTTGCGCGGCACGCTGCATATCTTTGGAACTAGCCCCAGGGTGGGTGAAAATACGATGCGGCGCGATGCAACTGCCGGAAGAGCGTCCACCCTATCCGATGCGGGAAGCGACTCGAACGGAAAGTTCCACAAATCTCCTTCTGGGACCACAATCCAGCGTTTCGCGAGTTGAAGCTTTGCCCAAATGGGGTCTGGAAACAACGCCTTTCTCAACTCCATGCGTTTCTCAACTGGCCAACCAACCAAAACGGCTTGCCCCTTCAAAGCCTTGGACTTCAATTGAAAAAGATTGCTTGCGTACTCCGTCATCTTTTTGCGTAACTGTTCAGGTTTTGCAACGATCCAGGCCGTCCATGCTTTGTCTTGATACAAAAAGCCACGTAGCTCGTCGCCATGAAACGCAAACATAACGACGGCGTCATCCACCCGAATCTTCTTTGCAAATTCTGCGGGATCATGCCGTGGTGGAAAGAGCTCGGGGACATCTAACGGCCCGATGGCTGCCGCCCATTGAAGCGATTCCTGTGCGTCGGAAAGCTTGGTGACCGCATCCCATTTACGTACGTCTTCTTCGCTCCAGTTTTTCACCTCCCATTTGGGATTCTGTTTCAAGGAGACCACGAACTCTTCCAAAAGGTCTGCGTTGCGTTGTAAGGCTGGCACTTGATTACGAATTGCAGCTACCGCATTCTCGTGCACACCGATCCAATTTGGGTCGCGTGCATGAAAGGCGATCTGTAGATCCAACATGCGTGATTCCAAGGCCCCCGCTTGTCGATACCGTCTGGCTAGGGCATGGTCGAATACCGTCACCAATTCGGAATCACTTGAAGTTCGTAATGAGATGTCGATCAGCAGCCGGTCGGCAACCGACTTATCTGCGATCAACCAACACAATTGCTCGAGCGGTTGAACTCGCCATTGCCCCGCAGCCGGTGACCGAAGCAATTGCAGCAAGATAGACTTCGCAACGTCATCTTGAAAAGCATTCTCTGAAATGAGCGATTCCGCAAGCCTGAGTTGATACAAAGGCGCAGATCCGAATCCGTTTGATGGACCTCGTAGGTAAGCAATGCTTTCAAGAAGCGAATTCACCCCATCGCTTGTTTTGCCTTCCAAAAACTCAATCTTGGCACGGGCGTAGCGCAGCACGGCTTCCGCTCTCGGTAACGAAATTTGTTTCGGCAACAGCATGGTGGTTGCAGACGTCGAATGCTTTCGGAATCCTTCGACATCACCCATTAAGGCTGCAAGTCGCGCCCACTCCACTTGAGCACGAATGGTAACGAGCCGGCTGCGATTGTTGGCCCAGTTTGCAATCAACGGCAGTGTCTTGGCGACCATGGCGTCATGCCCATCCACAAACCCCGCCTCCGACAGATGCTCGATCGATTCAGCCAGCATGCCCATCTGCCCAGCTCGAGCGGATGCTAACGACGCATCACGAGCGCGATCCTCCGCGTCGATAAGCTGATTGGATTCGATCGATAGGTCAGCCAAGGCTAACAATGCGACCGGCGTCAGCGGGTGGTCCAAACCACTGCTAAGGCTAAGATTCTGTTTCAGCAATCGAACCGCTTCCGGTTGCTTCTGGACACCGAGTTCCGCAAGCCCACGGCAAATGTTCATGGCGCATGCAATCGGTTCCGACAACCCATCGACCTTCTGGCGGAATGATTCAGCCAAGTTCTTTGTGATTGGATTATGACTGACCAACGGGCCCAGCAAGTGATAACGGCGACGCAATGCGATAGCCTGGCACCGGAGAATCTCTAAGGCATCGATCGAGACAATCTTCCCCTCACCACCATTCACCCCCTGCAATTCCAGCAAAACCTCGCTGGAAGCAATCGCAATGGGCCAACTGTCAGGAAACGTTCCCATTTGTGTCCCTCGAGTGTTCGGAAGCCATGTGATATCGCGCGTCCGAGTGTCTGGCCGAATTGCTGCGGTTGGACTCCGCAACAACGAAAGCCAACGCATCGATCTCATGGACAACTCCAGAGCCGCATCGTACTTGTCCAGCGCAAGACCAATCTCGCACTGCTCCCAATAGCATTCCCCCAACATGACTAAGACCGGAATGCTATCAATGCCCCTCTCGTTGTTCAACGAACGCGACTGGGCCAGAGCTGATTCCAAGGCAGTGATGGCTTGAGCGAACTGGCCATCTTCCATAAAGTCAATCGCAGCATAGTATTCAGGCCGTAGCAGGTTGGGTGCCACTTGCCCTTTGGACTTGCCCGCAGGGTTTTGAGCCAAGGAGTTACCACCAAGGCAAGCCAATGCAAGCAACAAGAGCAATCCGAATCGTGTCGTGGTATTCACAGAAGCTTATCAACCAGAAAAAGGAAAAATCCAATCATCATCGCTTGCTCGACTTTTGGCCTGAATTCGTATTATGGGCACAGAATCGACCTAAAGCCAACCGTTGAAACCTCTGAAACCGACAAAGTTTGACTCAAGAGCACGACCGGGACCGCCGATACAACCCGTAGAGTCGCAGGCAAGAATTGTTTGGACCCCGAGTCGAGCTGGCCCCGAGTTGGTCAGCGTCAGCCCAAGGAATACGGAAATTCAGATATGACGAATTGCAAAAAACCCACTCTCGGTACATTGTTGGCCGTCGCCGTAGGCTCCTTCGGGATATTGGCTAGCACAGGTTGCCAAGTGCAAACGGCCGGTCAAACTTTGCCAAGCCCTTGGTATTTGCACGACGACGTCCAATACTTCCCAGCGGGTCCGGAGAACAAATTGGCGAATGAGACAGCTGCATTGAAGGCTGCTCGTGAAGAGGCCAAGGCGAAGCGATAGGCCGTCCTTTCTCGGATATCGCAATGCCGGTATGATGTGGAACTTCAATTCTTTTCATCTTGCACCGGAAGTCGGCAAACGTGCCTCATTCGCAAATCGGCCCTATCGCGGTTCACTTCCCAGAGAGAATCGAGACTAACGCGGAACTGCAAACCGCGAACCCCGATTGGGATGTTTCGCTCATCGCGGAAAAAACCGGAATTATGCAGCGGCACATCGCTGCGCCCCATGAAACCGCGTCCGATCTTGCCGTAAAAGCTTGTAAAAAGCTCTTCGAAGAACATCAGATCGATCCTAAGAGTATCGATTACCTGATGCTGTGCACGCAAACCCCCGATTACCCGCTGCCCACGACGGCATGCTTAGTTCAAGACCGGATTGGTTTGAGCACCCGCTGCGGAGCGCTCGATTTCAATCTAGGTTGCTCGGGCTTCGTGTATGGCCTCTCGATGGCCAAAGGGCTCATGGCAAGCGGGCAATGTAAACGCATCTTGCTGGTCACCTCGGAAACCTATTCCAAGTACATAAGCCCCGACGATCGATCTCTGCGAACTATCTTCAGCGATGCTGCCGCCGCAACCTTGATTGAATCCACCGATCAAGAATGCCTGTCGGGCTTCGAATTTGGAACCGATGGCAGTGGGGCAGATACGCTGATCGTCAACGATGGCGGCGCGCGATGTTCCGAAGAAGCGATCCAACCTCGGCACCGAAAACGATGGTCGAGTCGGCTCTATATGGACGGACCAAGCTTAATGAGCTTCACGGTCGGAGCCATCCCGCAATTGGTTCGCGACATGATGTCGAAAGCAAACCTTCAGAGCTCGGACATCCGTTATCTATTAATGCATCAAGCAACTCGAAAAATGCTGGAACAGCTCCAAGCCGCACTTCAGGTAGACGAGGCGAAGCTACCCATTCGATTAGCGGATCGCGGTAACACCGTATCATGCACCTTGCCCATCTTGATCAACGATCTTCGCAAAGAAAACGGGATCGAAAAAGGGAGCCAAAACGTACTCGTCGGATTCGGTGTCGGCTGGTCCTGGGCCGGCTGCCTTTGGAAGGCCTAGGCGCCAACACGCCGCAAGTTGGTGGCGTTGCCAAGGGCCTCACTCCTATCTCGAGAAAAACGACAAGCCGTTTGCTGCTAAGTCGTTGTCCTGCCATACACAAACTAGTTACGGTCACTACATTTCAAAGATAGCCTTCAAGCATCCGTCTTTTTGATGAGCAAAGATGTCGTATGCTTCCACACATCGAGAAGGATCGAAGCGATGAGTGATCATAAAATCGAGCTTCACCTGTCCGTCGATCACGGTTTGAGTCAGCTTATCCATGTAGTGCCTGGCCGGACAGCGGCCCGTGCGGTACGTTAAGTTTTTGTCGTAGGCATCCACGGGCGAGAATGCAAACTGCCTTGCGGTATGACATCCAATGACCGACATGACTCCGCCTGGACGGATCAACTGAAAGGCCAACTCCTGAGCTGCCGGCAGCCCTACTAACTCCATCACACTGTCGGCTCCTCTTCCTTGAGTCCGATCCATTACCAACGATAATGCTTCCGGTCCGGGTGCAACGGCAACAGCGCCATATGCAGCCGCCATAGCTCGGCGATGCGGTACCATGTCGATCGCAATGATGTTTGCTGCTCCTAATAGCTTCGCTGCGATGATTGACAAAATCCCGACCGAACCACAGCCGATCACCACCGTCACTCCCGAGGGGTCGATGGCCGCCATTTCTGCACAAAAATAGCCCGTGCTGAAATTGTCACCGAGCAACAACGCGGACTCGGCACTCAATCCCTCAGGCACTTTCGCAACGGTCCCGTCCGCCCATGGCACGCGAACCAATTCCGACTGACCACCATGCAATCCCTTTCCTTGACTTCGCCAGCCAAACAACTGACTGTGCACGCAACGACTGGTCAGTCCCCGCAGGCAGTAAAAGCAAGTTCCGCAACTGGTCGTGAAAGGAGCATAGACGCGATCCCCCACTGCGATCTTCCGCACTTCGCTTCCAATCTCGATCACGCGACCTACGAATTCATGCCCCATCACAGTGCCCGTATCGAGCCCTTGTTCGCGGCCAAAAAACGCATGCAGATCCGAACCGCACATGCCAGCCACCTCGACCTGGATGATCGCATCCTTAGGATCCAGCAACTGAGGGTCCGCGAGCTCGATCCAGTCAACGCGTTCAACGCTCTCAAAACATACGCCTCTCATGGAGTGCTCCTAATGGGTAGCGACGAGTTTCTCGCGAAATCTTATTTGCAAAAGTCTTATTTGCCGAAACGAGCCGGAGAAAACGGCTCCGCATCGATGTGTGTCTTCTCCTCGGTCATCATCTCGGCAATCAGTTTACCGGTCGATGTCGCAAGACTCATCCCAAGCATGTTATGCCCGGTTGCCAAATGCGCGTTCCCCATTTGAGGGACCGGACCAATGATAGGCAAACTATCCCATGTCATGGGACGCCAACCATACCAAGTTTCCTTGGCCTCGCCGTCCACAGAAGCTCTTAGAAACGGCCGAGCTGAATCGCGTAACTGTTGGATTCGATACGGTGGAATGGACGTGTCGTAACCCACAAACTCCATCATGGATCCCAGCCGCAATCCCGTCTCGAAGGGGGACACGCCAACTTTCTCTTCAGGGAATAGCATCGGGTAGCTTGGTGCATTTGCGGGTCGATCCATCGTTACGGAATAGCCCTTGCCAGGTTGAATAGGAATGGGGCACCCGAGTTGCTTTGCCCAATGCGTGCTCC
>CAITIF010000632.1 GCA_903892365.1 uncultured Pirellula sp.
CGAACTAATGGTGATAGCCGGCGAGGGGTTGCGACTGCCAATTGCGAGATAAAGACCCGTTCCACCACCTAGGATAATGAAAAGGAACGGAGCGAGTTGTCGCCCGAATGAGCCGCGGAACATGAGCATAATCAGCATACAAGTTGCGACACCCAAGAAGAGAAAAAAGACGGTTCCAAGGCTGGTGCCGATGGCGACTCGGCTTTGCGAATAGATCATTCCGCAGTGAATGCCCAGCATGGAGACGAACAGGTTCATCACCATCAAAGCAATACATGTAAAGATCAGGTTTTCCGTGGTCATAGCGGATTGGCTCCACATAAACGCACAGATAATAATCGGTGCGATCACCATCTCTTTTGTGACGTAAAGAACCCCAGCCAGCTTTCCAAAGAGGAAGTTCCAAGGTGAGATTTCGGTAACAAGCAGTAGGTCTAATGCGCCCGCGTCACGCTCGTTCGTGATTGAATTCACGGCAAGCGCGTTGATGATAATCAGAGAAAGGACCAGGAAAGGCGCCACGATTGAGACGGCGGTTGGTACCAATTCCTCTTGGAAGGAGGTTGATTGAAGGGCAAGACCGCTTTCGATGCTTTGCGACAAACCCATTGCTACCAAAAGCGCTATACCAATGTAGGCCATCCGGATCAGGAGAACTTTTCGCCCATAGGCCCATGTTCGTATTTCACGCCACAGGACGGGGTTGTTCCAGACATGTCTGGGAGGACGGCTTTTCCAAGCCTTAACCACTCGACCAGCGGAATCTGGTAATTGGGCTTCCGAGGCTTCCATGGAAATTTCCCTGGCTGGTTCTTCTGATTCCGGGGTGGTCGTCCGACGTTCTTTGGAAGGATTCCATTGGCGTAACATCACGATGGAAAGCAGCATCAAACTTACGCCCATCGATAAGATGAAGGAACCTGCCAATAGTGCGTTCCCAATTGGAATTTCCGGGGGCAGGATTTGTTTGGACCCGATCGGCTGCGAAACATCCCAAACGGCCCGTAGAGGGCTGACGATACTAGCCCACTGAGGGTTGATCGAACGAACACTGCCGGAAGCAATCCATTCGCCGAAGACCAACCACAAGGCGATGATCAACATGGTAACAGCGATCGATTGGAAAGTTTTTTCTCGCCAGAAGGAGATGGTGGCGCCAAGAGAAGCGCTGGCAACCAGTGTGCATCCTGTAATCCAAGTGCAAGCGAGAACTTGTTCCACAGAAACGCCACCAAGCAAAGTGATGGCGAAAATGATGGGGATCGAGGCCAAGAATGCATTCACGCTTGTTAGAAGCCCGGCTCCGATTTTTCCAAGAACGACTTCCGTATTGCTCAACGAGGTCATCAGCAAAAGCAGGAGAGTTTGTTTGTCCTTTTCGTGACTGACTGCTGTGGAGCCAGCTAAAGCGGCAGCGAAAAGCAAAACAATCAACTGAAATGGTGCGATCAACTGGAAGATGAGTACGCCGAACCGAGCAAGATCCCCAGCGTTTTGGACCGGTTGGATTCCAGCTAGAAGGAGCCAAGTCGTACATAGAATGGCAAACAGCATCATCGCAAACACAACTCGGTTTACAAAATGCCGTCCTCGGCGTGGCAAGGTAGCCGTTTCGCGTTGAAATATGGGTCCGATCATGGTTATGAGTTTAATACGAAAACTATCTCGTGACCATCGCGTTAGAGTCAAGAAGGTAAGTTTGATTGGTTTTACATAAGCTTCGTACGTCAGCACTTAAGAAAAAATCAAAATGTTCTTAAAAAAGCGGGACGGCGGTTCCGGATTTGATGGACCCACCTGCGATCGAAAGCCGAGAACCAATGATGGATTTGTGTTAACCGAATGCGAATGGGGATGGATCATGAGTTATCTTAGCCACTGGAAGTTAAATCGTTCACCATTCTCCCTTTCAGGAAGTCAAAGAGGCGTCTTTACGGGTGGGACAATCGAGGAGGCTCTTGCGAGGCTCGATTTTTTGGCAGATCAACACAAAAAGCTCGGGATTATTTTAGGGCCATCGGGAGTTGGGAAATCCACTCTGCTGAACTACTTTTCGGCAAAAAGAAACTCGCAAGTGCCTCGGGAGCAATTGGTGCTGGTGGATATGAGCTGCATCAATGAAGAAATCATAGCATCGCGTGTGGCAGCAGCTCTTGGGATTACATGCCAAGGCAATTCGAACAGCTGTTGGTCGGAAGTGCAGGATTTTTTGTTTTCCAGGTCATCGATTGGGCACCGGACGATTCTGCTCCTGGACAATTTTGTTGAACTTCAAGACCAGTTTGCCAGCGCTTTATCGAAGCTCTGGTGTTCGAAAGCTCATTGGAGCACAGTTATCAGCGTGGATGATGAGGCGATCGTCAACTTACCCAGGTGGTTGATCGACCAGTGCGATCTCAAAATTGAACTGCCGCCATGGGACTTAGGACAGACGGCCGACTACTTTGATTTTGCGCTTCGCCGTGAAGGGGGACGGGAAGATCTTTTTGATGCCCAGTCGATCACTAGGATTCAAGAGCTTAGCGATGGAATTCCAAGACGGATTGTGCAGCTTGCAGGGCTTGCACTGGTTGCAGGGGCGGTGCGTAAGTGCCCCAGGATCAAAGCCGATTTAGTGGAACAGGTTTGTGAAGAATTTACCGTATCAGTCGGGCCGAAATTCCCAACTTTCTGGTCCGAACCGCAGTTGAACGCTGGATAAACTTAACAACAATAGAAAACCGAGGTATAGATGTTAAGGGAGTGGATTTTCCCCTGGAGTCGTCTTTCAGAGGATTGATCGCCCCGAATTTTCATGGTCCCTTCGTTGATTCCAAGAAGTGAACTTTTCGAATCGCGATCTTGTCGTTATCGTCTGAAAATCCTTGCGACGTGCGTTAGTCCGAACCGGCAATTTGAACTCGGGAAATTTTCCAGATGACCACGAAAATCGGCCACATTTTTACAATCGAGCAAGCGAAATCCATGCTTCCGCTTCTTCGTTTGATTGTGACGGATATTTCGTTGGCGCACCGAGAATTGACTGAGCGGAAATCGAACCTCCGCAGGATGCTCCGTCGTCATGAAGGAAAATCGCGGTTTCAAGTTTACGATGCCGAGATCATTGAGATCCAAGAGGATCTTAAGGTGGAGTCGGCTCATTTGGAAGAGTATGTTAGCGAGCTCGAGCAATTGGGGGTCATTCTGCGATCCGCTCATGAAGGGATCGTGGACTTTCCTGCCTTGATCGATGATATGCCTGCGTTTTACACTTGGCAAATGGAACAGTCAGACATTATCGATTACCATTGGGCAGATGAATCGACAGCAGACCGCAAGCGACTGTAGTTGCTAGCTCTCTTCAACCAATTGATTTCCTGACTTGGCACTTAGATCGATGAACAAAAATTGGTTCATCGCTAACTGAAAAGCATTCGTCATTCAGCGATTGCTACTTGCGTATGGTAACTGGAGAGCCGCGGCCTAGCATGCCGAATAGGTCGCTTGCATCTAAAGGTGACAAGCTGATGCACCCGAGTTTGCCATCAGATGGTCCTTCCGACGATCCATGGATGCATACGTCTTGGCCCAAATCGATCCACCAACCACCGTATGGGTTGCGAGGGTCGTTGGCAAGGATTTGCACTCCGTTGCCGTAATAGTTCTTATTCGTCTGTTTATCGATGACTTGAAAGAGACCTGGTTTTGGAGCTGGTTCATTTCCAAAGGTTACTGGATAGCGACCGGCATAGAGGTCTCCTAAGAACACGGTAAGTTCACCGCGAGTCAAGTCAACCTCGGCGCGAAATGGGCCTGGTACTACCTTGAGTCGCGCGCCGCTTGGCAGTTCTTTCGTCGACTCGATTGCGTTGATTCTAGCGATGATTTCGCCAGGAACATCATATCTTTTTGAAATGTCGCTGAGAGTTTCGCCCGGGGCGACGATGTATACGCTGTCGAGCATATGACGTCTGGAATAGACCACTTCGCGAGCTAACGCATCCAACAGATCCAGCAGATCTTGTCTTTGGTCATCGGTCAGCTCCGGTGCGTTGTAAAACGTGGAGAGCGTTGCAAGACCATCCTTCAGTTCTCCTCTATTGATCTGTTCCATCGCCAAGTCTTTTGCATTTTCATAGGCTTTGGAAACGGCGGTGGA
>CAITIF010000633.1 GCA_903892365.1 uncultured Pirellula sp.
CCGATCAGTATCACCAAAACTACTTCCGACTTCATCCAGAGGCGGCTTACTGCCAGACTACGATCCGGCCCAAGGTCGAGAAGTTTGAAAAGTTGTTCAAGGAGCAGAGTCGGCAGCAGAAAGAACGCGAAGCCAAGAAGAAAAAGAAGTAGTCGGCTTTTGGATTTTGGTTTGCGGTTTCGGCAGGACTTCGCTTTGTTTTTGCCGTTGCTAGGAAACGGGAGGTTGCTATACTACGCGACTCCCAAAACCTGAAAATTCTTTAAAAACGTTGAAGATCCTGCTAGGCAAGTCCACTGTTTTCACAGTCGGAGGGCTGACCCGATCGAAACTGATTCCGAATAGGGGTTGGCAACGGTCTGTTTTGGGGTTCAACCGCCTGATTACCCGGAGATTAGCCAAATGAAAGTTGTTTCGTCGATTGGTGCTTTGAAGTACCGTCACCCTGACTGCCAAGTTGTTCGTCGACGCGGTCGAATTTACGTGATTTGCAAGAGCAACCCGCGCTACAAGGTCCGTCAAGGCGGGGCCAAGAGCAAGCGAACGAAGAGATAAGCACGAACGCTTATTTTGAACGTTGAGTGTCGGTAAACTTGGTTTTATTTTATGAAATTAAGAATCGGGGTAATCGGGCAAGGTCGTGACTGGCAGTCGCGGTACCTACCGGCGCTTCGGTCGATGCGAGATCGCTTTCAAGTTGTTGGAATTTATCATAGCGTACCGGTCCTTGCTGAGACGGTCGCTCGGGAATTTGAGGCAAAAGCTTTCTCTAGCTTTCGTGCCATCATGGAAAGTCCCTCTTTGGACGCTGTGCTTGTCTTAGAAGAAGACTGGTACAAAGCGATGCCATTGTTTGCAGCTTGCGACTACGGCAAGGCTGTATTTTGCGGGTCGGATCTCACGTTAGACCATGATTCGGTGTTGCTGATCCAGACTCAGGTTCAGTCCTCCGGTGTTGCGTTTATGACGGAGTTTCCGCGTCGCTTTGCGCCCGCGACTCTTCGACTGAAGGAACTGATCGCGACTCGTTTAGGGCGTCCTCGGCTGTTGTTCTGCCATCGACGTTTGGCTCGGGAGACCAAGGAGTCGCGTGGAGGAAAGACGTTGGACGCTCGGTCACAGCGTGAATTGATCGAGCTTGTTGATTGGTGCAATTATATCGTTGCCGAATCCCCGACTTGGATTCAGGCCATTCGGCATACCAGCATCCAATTGCCACGCAGTTCGGACTATCAGATTTTGAGTCTAGGGTTTGGGGATCCTGAAAATGATCCCAAGGCGATTTTGGCTCAGATCAGTTGCGGGGCCTACATTCCGGAAGTATGGCCTGAGGCGATTGCCTATCGACCACCAGCAGCGATTCAGGTTTGTTGCGAAAAGGGTTTGGCGTTCATCGACTTGCCATCGACCTTGGTCTGGTTTGACGATGCGGGACGGCATCAAGAAACGCTGGAGACGGAGCTTCCGGTGGGCCAGCAATTGCTTGGTCAATTCCATCGTTCAGTGACTTCTTTGATTCGAAAAACAAGTGATCTAGAAGACACTTGCCGAGCGATGCGCATTCTTGAGTTGGCAAAAAAGAGCACCAGCGAATGCTCGCGCGTTGCAATCTGATCCGCATGGTCACAGCATTGTTTCTGTAACAACCGTGTCCCTGTCCTAATCTAGCTTAC
Source organism: uncultured Pirellula sp. (assembly GCA_903892365.1). Taxonomy (GTDB): domain Bacteria; phylum Planctomycetota; class Planctomycetia; order Pirellulales; family Pirellulaceae; genus JBKCUI01. The sequence continues at coordinate 1,674 of CAITIF010000633.1, forward strand.
GTTACAACTGGTAGCTTCGTCAGAATGCTTGCGGGTTGGGTAATCGGTAGCGGCCAAGTGAATACTTCTGATTAGGAAGACTTCTCTGCTCATGAAATGGAAGAGCGAGTTCGATAACCATAGCAGCAACCGACGGAAAGCGTGAGCCAGGATTGGCCGTTAGCGATTTCCGACGTTCCCACCTAAATCCAACACTTCCAAACGATGATGTTTGGTCCGCCGATGGCCATGGACGGCTGAATCAGCCACGGCGCTGCTTCAGCCTTTTCAAACCATCACGACCAACCTTCGGAATTATTCAGAGGTTTCTCGCTATGCGTTACAGATACTTACGTTCATTGCTTCGTACGGCTCTTGCTGTAGGACTTATTACTTCAGGTCAACAGCACCTGAAGGCTGTTGGATTAGGCTCTTTGAATCAGCCACACCTGGGTGTCTGCTTTGTTCACGACCTTGAGTGGGAGCCATTCGCCGGTTCGAATTGGAAGCTGGAGGACGAATGTTCGCTTGGGAATTCGAGCAACAAGGTAGAACAGCCGGAGGTGGTGATCAACACCGAACCTGCTATCGAAGATTTTAAGCAG
>CAITIF010000634.1 GCA_903892365.1 uncultured Pirellula sp.
GCTTTACAGTCGATACCAACGACACAAACGCCATTTCCAACGAGACCAGCGAGCAACACATTCACTGTGTTGGATTTGCCCCCGCCTGTTGTGCCAGCAACTAGAGCATGAACTGAACCGCGTTCCTTCGTCCAGAGGTCAGCGGTGACTAACTCGCCGGTAACGGCAGACTTTCCAAGCAGGACCTGATAGGCAATGCCCGCAGGCCGCTTCACCGATGGAGTCGGTAAGTCACCAACTTCAAACGAATGATGCTCGACAAGAATCCGATGCACATTTGGCGTGAATGGTTCAGATGGAAGAAGAACCACCCGACGGTTCAGCGACCACGAGAGCCGGTCGATACCACGTTCAGAGAACACAGCCATGCCTTCCGGTGTCTTGCTACGAAGCGTTACAGTCAGCGCGCCACCATCATCGCGTTCAGCAACAGCCAACACCGACACACAACGAGCATCTACTTCGCAGCGCACCAGTGCAGAACGCCACTTCACACGAAAGATGATGGCGGAGACGAACTTGTTACGACGCACGCTTTGGTGTTTCGAACGTGTCAGCTGTAAGGCTTGTGCCACTAGAACCGTTCATCGACCAAACACGTGCGCGAAGGTTTCGAAACTTTATCTCCACACCTTGTTCGAGCTTTGGCTCCGTCGCACTCGGCACGACAACAACAATGCCTTCGGGCTTCTTCTCACCTGGCAGCAACACAACAGCGGGCACTCGCCACAACAGCACACCGCTCTCGCTCGAGCGTTGTGTACCTTTCTCGCGTTCTACTGCGGGTTCAATGACGCCCATGAACATGAAGGTCAGTATTGAAGTTTCTACGGGGATGGTTCTCATCTCATTATCTCCTGTTGGTAAGTGTCGAGCGACTCTCGACGTTCATCACTGTGCATGCCAACTCACGGGACGCAAGGGTCTGTCCAGCAGTTATCAGAACGAGCTACGGGAGCGGTCGCGGACCTTTGTGGGGAGTAGGTCGGAGCCATTCAGCGAGGCGTCGAACAAGGTCGGGGGCATTGTTGTACGCGAGCCAAAGTCCATCGTCCTCACGACGCAGAGACCGACGACGTGCTCCACTTCGTCGAGCCAACAAATCTGCAAGCACTCGACGAACTGCGAAGAAGTCTTCAGGTGAAAGCTGCACTTCTAGCTCCACCGAAGGAATGCCAACCACTCCCCAATAGCGACCAACGCCAGGCCAGTTATCAGGCGAAACGTGCTGTTCTTCTTTCGACTTCCCAGCTGTGTATCCGGCGAAGTATGCAACTACACGCCCGGGGTTATCTCCATCTGCTTCATCAACGCGAGTACCAACCTTGAGGTGGTCTGCATTCGCGGAACCGACAACTTCCCACCATGTCTCTGATACCCACTCACGCACTTCCGTCATTGACGTTGCCTGCGGAACTGGCTTGCTGAGATCCACGGCCGGCACTACCGCGAGAATGTGAAAGTGCGGTGCTAAGCGTCGCTCAAGCGGCTGCGAATGGCGCGGCTGAAACTCCAGTTTCCACACGCCTTGAAAGTCCCCCCATCGTCTTGCCCATCGCCTACGAAAGCTCAGAAGTTGGTCCTTAGCATCACGACCCGTCGGACACCATTCCCGCCAGTCCGCTGGATAGGTCAGCGTGACAACGACAGGAATGCCCTGCACTACGGATAAGTCAAGAGCTCCAAGTCGTCGCAGCATTTGTCGCCGTGACGACTGGGAGAAACCTGAGATTGCGCCGCGGGTCCCACCACCGGAGCGCCCACCAGCGCGGTGACCGACAACTCGAACAAGACCAGGCGAGACGACAATGCCTCGCAAGTCATCGCTTTCATTGAGCACACCTTCGAGCAACATCGCAGCTTGCTGCGTATCGTCCGCTGCTGCTGCCTCTGGAAACGCACGAGACGTCAGCATTTGAGACAATAACAAGCCCAGTGACGACTCCTGCGCGTCTGGGGACGCGCATGCGTCGTCGTTGTTGTTCGTCATTCTGTTCCTCCATGTCTCGGAGGAACAGATGGTCCTGACGCCTAGTGGTCAGGCACGGGTTTCAAAGTTGCGGACCTAAGGATTGAACAGCGCGCGGAAATGTGCAATGCGCCCGAGGATTCCTGCACGAAACGCGGCGAACGACATCGAAGGGTCGGGTTCATCTACAAGCGTGCTTGGCGGAGCTGCCGTCGTAAGAAACCACGCCGAGTCATACAACCGCTCCTTGGTCAATCGGTCACACAAGATGCGGTACCGGTCCTTGTAGCTCGTTCCATGAAACACGTTCTCGACCGGGTGCAAGGTCTTAGGGATACTCACTGTCTTGGTGCTCCCTTCAGTCTCCTCGAGCACGAATACATACCCAAGCCACGGACGAAAACCGCCGAAGGTGCCTTCCTCGAATGCACGCCACACATCCACTGCATTACCAATCGCTTCTTCTGCCCGGTTGTTCGTGTTGTTGCCGAACGAAGGCCCGACTTGTGACTTCAGTTCAATCGCAGCAACCAGCTGGTCATTCTCAACAACAACCAAATCCCACTTCTTCGAAGGCCGGTAGTAGCCGGGCAACACGATGCCGGACGTCATGAAGATTGAGGACTCGTCAATACCACCCTCAACAAATACTTCAGCAAGCAGGTCTCGTATCGGATTCAGATGCCCTCCGCCAGTGACTGCTCCTCGGGAGCCGGCATCAACTTTGCCTGCTGCTTTTTGCTTTTCCGCCTGCTCGGTTCTTCCAGTCCAGAACCCTCGCACTGCCTCGTGATGTCGATCGGCCATGTTCATTCCGGCACTCCTTCTATTCCATAAACACGAAGTGCAACCTCAGTAGCTGCTGCAACGTCGCGTCGGTCGAATGCATTTGCGAGAGCGGCCGCATCAGTTGGCGTGATGTCTCCCGGTTGAGGAACGCGAATGCGTCGAAGGTACTGCGCCTGAAAGCGAAGCGTCCCTCCTCGCATCTTCACTGCGTACGAATCGACGAAAAACTCTGCGACCTTGCTCAACAACAAACCACCAAGCACACGCAAGTCCCACTTCTCTGAGACGATGAAGTAGAGACCGTGATGTGGATAGGTTCCACCTGGTTCGAGAACCGGATGGCTTGTCATCTTCATGTCCGGGAACAGAAGTTTCGGACGAGCGACGAGAGCATGCTCAACCTTGTCGATGGTGCGATACCAGCGTTGAGGTTGCCGCCCCGCAACATTCCTTTGACGAAGTGCGTCCCCGTGTTGTTCAAAGTATCGGGCAAGAAGTGGATGCTCGTCTAGAAGTACGAGGTCACCCTCCTCGGTCCAAGGGTTGATGAGATGATGGCCTGACCACTTGTAGTAACCCGTGGTCGTGTCTTTGCTCATTGCTAAGGGTAAGAGGCGACCAACTTCGACTTCCGGTTCCGTCCCCGGAGACATTACGAATAACTTGTCTGCACCAGTAGCAACACCGATACCAATCCTCGTTCCAGTGTCTGCGCTTTCGAGCAGGTCGAAGCGTTGATTCAGGTCATCTAACAGTCTCAGCCTGGCTGGACTACCAGCGGGCCAGGATTCCGACGACTTGAACCATTCCGGTAGCTGCGCTGCTACGACACCCCGAAACTCAAATGCTGTCTTGCGCTTACTACGCCACCAACCCAAAAACGCTTCGGCACTGGCATCATCGAACTCGCGCGTCGTGTCAGCTACGACACTCGGACCTTGAGGTGCATTTCGCACGATTGTGATTGCCGGGTATGCACTCACCACTTCATCGAAAGCATCAACATCGTGCATGACAACAGTCGCTTCGACACTGAACGCATCAACAACCATCGTTCGAAGCTTGGCGCCATACTGGTTTCGCATCCACCGGTCAGCACAGATGAAGCCAAGAACCCCCTGCGAGGAAAGCGACCGCAAAGCAACCTCGAAGAATCCCACGTAGATGTCAGCACGCCCGCCCATAGTTGGACACCTGCGCCTGTACTCGGCGGCGCGATTGGGGTCGATGTCCTCCAACCGAATGTAAGGCGGATTACCGACAACGAAGTCAGCGGATACACCGGCATGGTCGCGCAACAAATAGTCGTCACAGGCAACCCAACCCCGTGCCACATCCGCGGAAGTCTTGTCGTCCCACCCAGCAGCAACGAGAAGACCCTGCACGAGGTTCCGGGCTGCTTGCACGTTTCGGTCAAGAAGGTCAAACGCAGCTAACGACTTTCTTGCATCTTCAATGGAACGTCCATGAAGTCGGATGCTTTCGCAAAGCCGCCTCGTCATTGGACCGAGGAAGGCGCCGCTGCCGCAGCTTGGCTCCACCGCGACCATCTTTGCCAAATCGCGGTCTGGGGTGTATCCCACGAGATCAAGTATGAGCTCTACTACCCATGGCCGTGTGAATACCTCACCGTATTCGAGCTCGACTGTTGAGGCGAGTGCGGCGGAAGTCATCTGTCTATCTTGGCGCATAGGTGCAATGCAGGCGCGAACAAGTCGCTATTGCCTCACATTGACCAAGGCGCCCGCTGATTCCAGGACATGCTCAAACAGCTGCGTACAGTGGATGCCATGGTTCCCCGCGGGTGGATTTCTCAAAGTCAGTACTGCATGCCAGGCGTAATCGCTTGGCGTAATCAGTCCGGAATAGGCGTCCAAGCCTTACGTAACAGGGGTACGGTGGATA
>CAITIF010000635.1 GCA_903892365.1 uncultured Pirellula sp.
AAACGAAACTCGACGGGCTTTCCAGCAGCCACAGCAATTCGTTCTTTGTCGTAGTTCATCCGCTCTACGACCGTCCCGATGGCGATGGTTCTTACATCCAGATTCTGCAATCGATCGGCGATTCGCTTTGCCTGTTCGCTCGGCAGCTTCTCCGCAAAAGCTTTAATCAAATCGACGGTTTCCACCGCAGTTCCGGAGGTTCTATTCTTGGCTGGGATACTGCTCAAATACCCCACAAGATTGTCGACCAGACTGGGTAGCTCCTTTGCATCCCACGCGGTCGGAGGCAATGTCTTCATCGCTGTAACGACTGCAGCGCGTTGCCGATCGGCCTTGATCAACCGTGTCCAATCCACGAACTTTTCGCTTTCAAAGCCAGGAAGCGTAGCGAGTGTACGAACCGCGAGATCTTGGACCGTTTCACTCGCACCACCGACGCTCAAAAACTCAGGTGCAATTTTTTGCTTTTTCAATTCTGGGCCGCTCCAGGTAAGCCTCAGACCGTCTCCCCCACCGTTATCGAAGTAGGTCACCGCAATACGATGCAACCCCGCAGTCAAATCGACCGAAGCACTCTTTTCGACCATACCATGCAATCCATCGTTGTCGATCAGTAGTTTGTCGTCGAGATACACGCGGGATCCGTCATCGGAGGCAATAGAAAACGTGTAGTTGCCCGCTTTCGGAGCCGTCAGGTTTCCTGTAAACCGCAATGCGAAATCATCCGGTTCTGTACGTTGTGGTACTTCCATGACAACTCCCGGAACAACTCCGCTGCTAGTAGGTTGCAGGGCAGCCAAGGTTTCTAGCGCAACATTGTCAGGGGCAGGGAAGAAGTAGTCGACCTGAATTCCCGGCTCTTGAAGTGCTCCACCTTGCGGTTCCGCCTGAAGGGAGGTCGGCAGTTCGAACATCAACCCTCGAACCGACGGCAGTAATTTTTGCTTTAAGTTGGGGTCTTTAAGGCTCTCCACCGCCAACAAAAGATCCTTGAGTTGCTGGTGGCTCGAGGAAGCCAAAGCAAAGGCTGCGTCACCCGTTCCCTCAGCCGCGATCCAGGCCGCAAAGCCCAATTGACGTGTTACTGGCTGTTTCCCGTTGGTAGCGAGTGTTTGCAAAGCGCCTCGCGATTTTCTCAATTCGGCAGCAGGCTGTTCCAGTAATAGGTCTTGGAGGCTCTTCAACCCATCGGCCTTCGTGTTTTGGTCACGCTCTTGAACTAAGGCTAAGATGACGGGCAAAGAGCTTTCCTTTCTCAGTTCCGATAAGCCCTTCAAGGCAATACGCAAATTGTCGATCGAGACGGCTGGACGAGCCAAGATCGATTGATAGGCCTTCTCCGACTTGGGAAGTTTTAGGATGCTCTCTACGCTCGCATTTTGAAATGCATACTGAAGAGCTGCTTCCGATAGCTTCACGTTATTGTCGATGGACCGTTTCAATTGCTCGTCTACGTTGAGTCTTGGCTTGGCATATGTCAGCACCGTTTCGAGTTCCGGATCGAGTGGACGGTTTGCGATTTCGAAGAACGCCTCCACCGCTGTGGACCCTTGCAGGTCCACCGCAGCCTTGATAGCTTCCGCCCGAACCAGCGCGGATTCATCCCGAGCTGCCTCCAGAAGCAACGCGTCCCAATCCTTCACACGTTTTGCCCAGTGACCCAACGTTCGAATGGCTGCCGCACGAACTCGTCCTTCTCGGGCTTGAAATGTTTTCTTGATCCATGCCAGATCTGGGCGTCGATGTTCTTCGAGCACCCAGAGTCCTTCCAGCAGAGCCTGCGCATCATCTGGTTTAGCTGGGTCAAGTCCCTTTGCCCATTGATGCAAGGCGGTGTCGACCGCTTCGGATTCTCGACCGCTTAATTCTAAACGAGCTCGATAGCGGGTCCCGTTTTCTTTCGAGTAGAAGGCCTTGAAGACCTCTTGTACTGGCTTGCCCTTGAGCTTTGTCGGCTGGAGCGGCTTGCGCCCTTCGGCAGTCACGCGATAGACACGACCATGTTCGTTATCTCGGTTGGGATCTCGCATGTTGTGCTGCATGTGACCGATAATAGCGTTGCTCCAGTCCGCAACATAAAGAGCACCATCGCCACCCACTTCAATATCGCTCGGGCGGAAATTTGGATCGCTCGAAACCAGAATCGGCTCAATTTCGGTAGCGTTAATGTCAGCACCGTTGTATGTCACCTCGTGCTGCAAAACCCCCAGCACTCCGATGCAATTGCATATCAAGAAGTTGCCTTGGTTTTCCTGGGGAAAGTGGCTACTGGAAAGGATGCCATTGGAAGAAACCGGTCGAACCCGCATCTTAAACCACTGTTTGTTCCCTATGCCTTTGCCAATATTGACATACGACCCAGTTCCGCCCGTTCCGTCGTTTGCAAACTGATAGCCCCATTGGTCGAAAACATCTCCGTGCGGGTTCGGACCAATTGGGAAATGAAACTCCATCTCGAATGTTCGTGGGTTGAATCGATGCACACCGCTTGCTTCAGAGCGAACCGTTTTGGTAGGCGTTTCGATAGCTGATACATTGAAGATTCCTCGAGACCAATACAGCCAACCATCCGGCCCGATCAACATGGCATTTGCGGAGTGGTGCGAATCCGCGCTACAAACACCTTGAAGCATACGAATTTTTAGGTCCGCTCGATCATCACCATCGGTATCTTTTAAGAACCAAATTTCCGGCAGAGCTGCAACCAGCATTCCACCGTTCCAAAACTCGAAGCCGGTTACACTATTGAGTTCATCCGCGAAGGTAACACAACGGTCCGCGACTCCGTCGCCGTCATCGTCAGGAAGGCAAACGATCTTGTCCCGTCTGGGTTCAACTGGATTCCAGTGAGGGTACGACGGCCAAACGGATACGAACAAGCGGCCATCGGGATCGACGGCCATTTGAACGGGGTTGATCAAGTCCGGAAACATTTCTTCTGAGGCAAAGAGATTGACCTGCATCCCTTTAGCCACTTTCATCTTGCTGATCGCTTCTTTGCCTCCGAGATATTCATGGCGACCATCTGCCAGCTTTCCAGGGATGTTGGTTTTGACTTCTAGTTCCGGTGGTAAATTATCGTCCTTAACCACGTATGATTCGCCGCGTGCAGCAGCCCAAACCGCTTTCTCCCGATTCGCCGTTTTGACATCGAAAATTTCCATTTCGCGCATCATGACGTCGGCATTCGATTGTCCGAACCAAGCTAACTTGGAACGGCCACCAAAAACGTTGTAGCCATCCACCACACGGTATCGGCTGAACCATTCATAATTCTTGGAGAGGATGGTTTGCCGTAGTTTTTCTAAGCGGGGATTGTTAGCAGGCAACGTTCGACCTGGAAACAAGTCCTTGACAATGATTTGCGAAATCGCCTGATCGCCATGGTCAAGAAGATGAATGCCGTTCATGGTGAGCGGCTGTTTCGCGGTTGCATAGAGACGCTGTGAAGGGGCGAACAAGTCCACGAAGGCAACCTGCTTTTCTTGGCATACTTGCTTCATGGCTTGAGTGTAGATTGCTAGATTGGCATTGTTGTCCGAGCCGTCTGGGAGATGAGGGCTCTTCAAGTTCTCGTGAGCAATAGGTGAAAAGAAGACCAATTGTGGAGCAGCCAAGCCATCGTACTTTTGGCTCTTCATCCCTTCGATAGTTTCCGCCAAATCGGCCCGGAACTTTTCGAGCCCGCCAGCACCTTGCTGAGCTTCGTTATAACCAAAGAAACAAAAAACCACGTTCGCTTTGACCTTGGTCAACCATTCGTCTGGAGATCCAAAATTCTCCTCGCGGGACCGCAACTTCAGTTCGTCGCCTGGATATCCAAGATTTCGGAAGGTCAATTCCAATTCCGGAAACATACCGGCCAGGTAGGTTTCCAACCAACCCGAATGCTGCATTCGATCGGCGGTGGTGTTCCCAATATACGCAATACTATCCCCTTTTTTTAACTCAAAAGGAGGGGTCTGGGATCGAGAGGTCGAAACAAGCAGCATCAGCGTTGCAAAGAATCCAACGCAGGTGAAACGAAGCATATTCATGGGTGAAATTCCTTTGGGAGGGGATCGTATGACCGCCATTATAACGCAAGCGAGCCCAAAGAGTACAACACCATGCTAAGGTGTTAGCAGCAGCTTCAATCCAGCAATGACCAGCACCAGAGCCAGCAATCGCTTGATGGTGGTTTGCGGGAATCGCGTACTTCCCAAATAGGACCCCGCCAAACCTGCGAACAAGGCAATCAGGGCGAACGGAATCGCAAAAACGGGAAGCTGCCGAGTGTTGCTGATGTTGCCGAGCAAACCTGCTATCGAATTCAGGAGGATGAAAACAGCGGAAACAGCCGCTGCCGATTTCGTTTTCGCCCATCGCATTGCGAGAAGTAGAGGAGTCAAAAAGATGCCGCCCCCTGTTCCGGTCAGTCCCGACAAAAGCCCAAGTCCCGCGCCGACTGGCAACGCGACGCCCGCCGACGGCTCTTGAATTGCCGCATCTTCCGAAGGGTAAATCAAGAACCGAATCGCTGAGAACAGAAGGATCCAACCGACAATGAATTTGAAGGCGGATGCGGGCAGATTGACATAACCACCGACAAAAGCCATCGGCACTGCAAGCACAGCAAATGGCCAAAACAACTTCCAGGAAAAGTGACCACCACGATAAAACTGCCAGGATGCGACCGAAGCTACCAAAATGTTCAAGGCAAGGGCCGTTGGCTTAATGACATTCGGTGCAAGCCCAGCGAGCGATAGGACGGCTATGTATCCCGAAGCGCCAGCATGGCCCACCGAAGAGTACAAGAATGCGATTGCCCCAATCGCTAGGCTCATCATCACGAATTGTTCCGTTGTCATCAGCGATTTTTCTCGTCGAGTCTCGTTCAAGGACGCTGGCGATCTTTCCAACAAGCCTGG
>CAITIF010000636.1 GCA_903892365.1 uncultured Pirellula sp.
ATGGCGAACGTATGGCTCAGCAATGGCTTGATTTTGCAAGATACGCGGACAGCAACGGATTTCAAGTCGATTCGTCGCGCGAGATGTGGGGATGGCGAGACTGGGTGATCGAGGCGTTCAATCGCAATCTTCCTTTTGATCAGTTCACCATCGAACAGATCGCCGGCGACATGCTTCCTAATGCAACTCAGGACCAAATCGTGGCTACTGGGTTCAACCGAAACACGCGATTGAATGGCGAGGGAGGTCGCATTACCGAAGAATGGTTTGCGGAAACGGTGATCGATCGTGTTGAGACGGTAGGGCTCACTTGGATGGCGATGACTTTCAATTGCTGTCGATGCCACGATCACAAGTTTGATCCGATTACCCAGCAAGAGTTTTATCAACTGTTTGCGATTTTTAATTCGGTCGAAGAGAGCGGAGTGCTAGATAGCGAGGGAGGCAGCGAAGGCAGGGGAAACAGCGCGCCCGTTCTGCCCATTCCCAACCAGGATCAGCAGAAGCAATGGAACGCGTTGAAGCTGGCGATATCGCAAGCTCAGAACCAAGTCGAAGAGGTCGCCAAAACGGCAGCAAGCCGTCAGGAATCGTGGGAACCCATTTTTGCTTCTCAAATCGCATCGATGTCCAAACCATGGAATTTACTCGAAACGACGTCGGTCCGTAGCGATGGGGGAACTACTTTTACCAAGCAAGCCGATTCCACTTGGCTGGCCAGCGGGGCGAATCCTGCTTTCGATACCTACACGATCGAGGGCCCGCTGGCAGCTGGGCCGTTTACGGGGATTTTGTTAGAGGCGTTTCCTGATCCCTCGTTACCGAATCAGAGTCTTGGAAGATATCCGAATGGAAATTTTGTACTCAGTGGTATCGAAGCCACGATCACCGGTCCTTCCATTGCCGTCCCTATTGTTGCGAACTTCAGCCGCGCCGTTGCGGATTACGAACAGCCCGGTTGGCCCGTTGCGGCCGTATTGGTTTCACAAGCGGATCGCAAGGGGAAGAATCGAACGGGGTGGGCCGTCGATGGTCCTACCAAGCGCGAGCCCAGGCAGGCAATTTTTGCATGCAGTTCCCCAATCACAGTACCTGAAAACAGCCAAATCACCATTACTTTGCGTCATGACGCCATCGATCGGCACAGCATCGGCCGATTTCGATTGTCCACGGCATCTGCTCCTGCGGAATCGCTTCAATTGGATGGTGTTAAGATACCGGATCTTGTAAGAAGTTCACTGGCAGCTGACAGGGCCAAGCGGACTCCTGAACAAATCGATGCGTTGGCGGCTTACTTCCGTGATCATGGTGATACGGTATTGCTGGAAGCTCGGCAGGAAGTGGTTAAGGCGCAGGCTGCAGACCGCGAGTTTGTGAAGCAGGTTCCCATCGTGATGGTCATGAAGGAACGAACTGCGCCACGCGAGGCCTTTATCTTAAATCGAGGCGAATACGATCGGCCTGGCGCACGTGTCGAACGAGGTCTTCCGGCCGTCTTTCCGTCATTGCCGGAAGGGGCGTCGATGGACCGATTGGGGCTTGCGAAATGGCTTGTGTCGCGTGACCATCCGCTGACATCCCGCGTTTGGGTCAATCGAATTTGGGAACATTTTTTCGGTGTTGGTTTGGTGAAAACAACCGAGAATCTTGGGTCACAGTCGGAATGGCCAAGCCACCCCGAATTGTTGGATTGGCTTGCGTCAGAATGGATGGAGCCAACCTATTCTCCCGATGGAAGTCCGTCCAAGACCGTTCCCTGGGATATGAAAGCGTTGCAGAAGATGATCGTGATGAGTGCTACTTATCGGCAATCAGCAAAAGTCACATCGTCGAGCGATCCCGAGAATCGGCTGTTGGCACGTGGCCCGCGTTTCCGGCTGTCCGCAGAGGCAGCTCGGGATCAAGCTCTGGCCGTGAGCGGTTTGTTGTCGAAAAAAATCGGTGGGCCTAGCGTTCGCCCTTATATGCCTGAAGGGGTGTGGGACGAAACCAGCCGTTACGGTGACTTGCGTGGATACAAGAATGACACGGATGACAGGTTGTATCGTAGAACGCTTTATACCTTTTGGAAGCGGACTGCGGCTCCACCATCCATGATGCTGTTTGATGCTCCCAGTCGCGAAGTATGCACCGTGAAGCGATCGCGAACAAACACTCCTTTGCAGGCGCTCATTCTTTTGAATGAAGTCACGTATGTAGAAGCAGCCCGAAAGCTGGCGGAGCGTATGATTCAGCAAGGTGGTTCGGATCTGCAGCCCCGAATAGCCTACGGTTTCTTGCTGATAACCGCTCGGCAGCCCACACATGAAGAGCTACAGCTATTGCTGGCAGGCTTTCAAGAGGACAGAGATCGATTTGTTAGCGATCCAAAAGCAGCTAGCCAGCTGATCCAGTTCGGAGAATCCGCTGCTGATTCCAGCATCGATCCGACTGAGTTGGCTGCGTACACGATGACCGCCAATGTGTTGCTTAATTTGGACGAGGCAATCACTCGCGAGTGATTTGCTTCCGTTTTGCCTTGAATGCCTTGAGTTTCAAACCGACCATCGAACCTTATCCACTCCAGAATGCCAGATCGTCAGGAACGCATCATGTTACGTACGCGCAGTGAAGACGTTGCAAATCGCCGGCTGTTTTTACGATCGACCGGAGCAGGACTTGGAGGTGCCGCCTTAGCAACCTTACTCAATCCAGCACCCTCCAACGCGATGGCATCGGAACAAGGGTTGCCGGAACTTCCGCACTTCGCGCCCAAAGCGAAACGGATCATCTATTTGTTTCAGTCTGGGGCTCCGTCGCAGATGGACTTGTTCGACCCCAAGCCTGCGATGGTCAATCGGCAGGGAGAAGATTTACCTGCTTCCATTCGGCAAGGGCAGCGATTGACCACCATGACTTCGGGGCAAGCGACTTTCCCTGTCGCCCCCTCGATCTTTAAGTTCAATCAGCACGGTCAAAGTGGAATGTGGATGAGCGAGTTGATGCCACATTTGTCGACCGTGGTCGATGATCTATGCATGATCCGTTCGGTTCACACCGAGGCGATTAATCATGATCCTGCAATTACTTTTTGCCAAACAGGATCGCAGCTTGCAGGACGCCCCAGTATTGGTTCGTGGTTGAGTTATGGGCTGGGAAGCGAGAACCAAGATCTACCTGCCTATGTGGTGTTAACTTCTTTTGGTTCCGGGCGACCTGATGACCAACCGCTGTACGACCGCTTGTGGGGAGCTGGTTTTCTGCCGACCGAGCATCAAGGTGTCAAGTTTCGAAATCAAGGAGACGCAGTTTTATACTTGTCGAATCCACCAGGAGTCGATCCAAGAAGCCGACGAAGTACGCTGGATCGACTGAAGAAGCTTAACGAGATTCGAATGGAAGCGTTGGGCGATTCTGAGATTCAAGCAAGGATTGCTCAATATGAAATGGCGTTTCGAATGCAGACAAGTGTTCCTGATTTACTAGATGTGAGTTCGGAATCGGCTCAGACGCTGGAGATGTACGGACCGGATGTGAAGCGGCCTGGTTCGTATGCAGCTAATTGTTTGCTTGCACGACGATTGGCGGAGCGCGACGTACGATTCGTTCAGCTGTTTCATATGGGGTGGGATCATCATGGTGGTTTGCCGAATGCCATTCGCGGGCAATGCAAGGATACGGATCAAGCGACCTCAGGCTTGATCAAGGATCTGAAACAACGAGGATTGCTGGAAGACACTCTGATCGTTTGGGGAGGTGAATTCGGACGGACGATTTACTCGCAGGGGGCGATCACAGCCAACGATTACGGTCGAGACCATCATCCTCGCTGCTTTACGATGTTGTTGGCAGGTGCTGGAATCAAAACGGGGTTCACCTACGGTGAGACGGACGAATACTGTTACAACGTCGTTCGAGATGGCGTTCATGTTCACGATCTCAATGCAACCATCATGCATCTTTTGGGCATCGATCACACGCGGCTTACTTATCGGTATCAAGGGCGTGACTTCCGCTTAACCGATATTCATGGCGAGATCGTGACGAATGTTTTAAAGGCTTAGTCGCAAGTCGACACAGGTCATGGCAAGTCGATCGTTTCCGTGAAAAATGCGAAGGAACGAACTATTCCGCATGATTTATGGATTGCTGCAATAAATCAGGCAAATGGGCTGATCTGACTCTTGATCTGATGCCGAGCTGCTATAATTAGATTTCCCGATACGAATTTTTGTCGGTCCCGCCCAAGATTTTTTCCTACCCTCCCTCCCCCACCTCATTGCCACTAGGAGTTGTCCATGACTTCTGATCTAGGCGTTTTTTCGTCCAATTCGAAAACCAACACGTTGCGACGTCAGTTCTTGAATCAAGCTGGTCTTGGTTTACTGGGGCTGACGGTTCCGCAGTTCCTTTGGCGTACCCAGGCCATGGCAAACTCGGGGCAAGCCAAACGAGACGTTAATTGCATTTTCATTTGGACGCAGGGCGGCACCAGCCACCATGATACCTTGGACCCGAAGCCTCGTGCGTCCGAAGGGGTACGCGGCCCTTTGAGCTGCATCAGCACTGCGGTTCCTGGCGTTCAATTTGCGGAGACCTGTCCGAGGCTTGCGAAAGAGCTTGGGCGATTTTCGTTGATGCGGAGCTGGAATCCGAAGAATGCTGGGCACGGTGCAGCGGATCAGTGGTGCATGTCCGGTCGAGCTCCTACGCCAACCGTTGCGTATCCGTGCGTTGGATCCGTAATCAGTCATGAAAAGGGGTTCAAATCTCCGCTGCCACCGTTCGTCCAACTCGGTAATTATGTCGATCGTACGTTTCAAGGCGGGACACCAGGCATCTTGGGACTGGAGCATGGGCCTTTCGAAATTCATGCCGAAGCCAATGTTGATAAGTTTTCCGTTCGCGACATCACACCACCGCTGAACATCGACTTAGGTCGAATTGATCGACGACGAGATATTCTGGCCAAAATCGATCGATTGCAGAAGCGAGCGGATGTTCAACCGATCGCCTTTGATGCGATGGATGAACATTATAAAACCGCCTTCAGCATGATCACCGCTCCGGAAACGAAACGCGCCTTCGACATTGGAAGCGAAGAAGCTGGGTTGCGTGACCAGTATGGCCGTACCCCATTCGGCCAACGCTTGCTGCTCGCTCGAAGGCTTGTTGAATCAGGAGTCCGGTTCGTAACGGTTAGTGACCCTGGTTGGGATCACCATTTAGATTGCTTCAGCAACATCAAGATCCATCGCATGCCGCAAGTCGATCAAGCGCTCCCGCAATTGCTGATCGATCTGGAGCAACGTGGCTTGCTAGACACAACCCTTGTTGTATGGATGACGGACTTTGGGCGAACGCCCAAGATCAATCCCGCAAGTGGACGCGACCATTGGGCAACTGCAGGGTTCGTGGTCATGGCGGGTGCTGGTGTTCCCGGTGGATTGGTGATCGGGGAAACCGATGCCGAAGGGGGCGCACCGAAGAGCCACGAGTACTTCACCGAAAACATCGTTGCGACCATGTACCATAAGCTCGGTTTGCCTTTGGACCTGACTGTAACGTCATCGGATGGACGCCCCGTGCGTTTGCTCGAAGGCGAACCGGTCCGAGAATGGATCTAGAGGAGGAATCCAAAATGGTTGCTCTTTTGTTTTCAAGACCTACTCGAATCTGGTTGATGTTTTGCGCATCCATCCTTTTCGTTTCCAATGGCTTTTCCAAAGTCACTTGGGCCAACGACTGGACGGTCGATCCACCTGCGATTCAGCTTCAGGGGAACTTTGAGACATTGCAAATATTGGTTTCACAGCCGAGTTCTACACTTCCATCCGATCCTACGCGAGCAGACGACTTAACAAGTCGATCCACCTATGTGTCATCCAATCCAGCGATTTGTACTGTCGATGCTTCAGGTCGAGTGACGGCTCGATCTAATGGCGATACAGAAATTCAAATCAGTTCGAATGGGACAATCAAGACGATTCCCGTCAGCGTTCAAGGAGTTCTGGCGGTTCCTAAACTGGATTTTGTCAATGACATCCAGCCAGTTCTTTATCGAGCGGGTTGCAATTCAGGCAGTTGTCACGCAAGCCAATATGGAAAAGGGGGCTTCACTCTTTCGGTGATGGGATTCGATCCGGTGATGGACTACAACGCGATGGCAGTTCATTCGCGAGGCAGACGCATCTCCATGGCCAGCCCTACCGAAAGCCTGCTTTTGAAGAAAGGGGCTATGGCGGTCGCCCATGGTGGCGGGGAACGGCTGCCAGTGGGTAGCAATGAATTTGAAATGCTGAAAGCCTGGATCTCCGGTGGGGCGGCTAAGCCCGATCTTCAAGCACCGCAGGTGACCAAGCTTCGAGTGACGCCCACGCTACGGGTCTTAGAACTTGGGGCATCCCAGCAAATCCGAGTGGTCGCAGAATACTCGCACGGTCGAAACCGTGACGTAACCAGTTTGGTTCGCTTTGACAGCATGGATGAATCGGTAATCGAAGTGAACCGACATGGTTTGACGAAGGCTATTGGAAAGGGGCAAGCGGCTTTGATGATTCGGTTTGCTGGCCATGCAGAAATTGCAACTTTCGTGGTTCCGTTTTCGGCGGAGGCGAATTTAGCCAATTGGCAGGCCCAAAACTACATTGATGAACATGCTGCAACCAAGTTTCGCGAGCTGGGTTTGAGCCCGTCGGGATTGTGCGACGATTCTACGTTTTTGCGCCGCGCTTACTTGGATGCCATCGGTACACTTCCAACGATCGATGAAGCGAAAGCGTTTTTAGAATCGGCACAGCCCGATAAACGAGCGTTGCTGATTAACCGATTATTAGGGTTTACTACAGATCCCGCTGCTGCCAAACATACGGATGCTTACGCTGCTTTCTGGAGCTTAAAGTGGGCGGATTTGATTCGCAACAACAGCACCGTGGTTGGTGAAAGCGGTATGTGGGCCATGCACAATTGGCTTCGCGAAGTGTTTCGAACCAATAAGCCCATGGATCAATTTGTTCAAGAGTTAGTGACGGCTAAGGGCTCGATCTTTTCCAACGGGCCTGCCAACTACTATCGCATTGCGAGCAACCCACCTGATCTGGCCGAATCGACCGCTCAATTGTTTATGGGGACGCGACTGCAATGCGCAAAGTGCCATCACCATCCTTATGAAAGATACAGCCAATCGGATTACTACGGCTTCGCTGCGTTTTTTGCTCGCGTAGGGAACAAAGGTAGTGCGGAATTCGGAGTCTTTGGAGGAGAAGTGGTGGTTACGGTAAATTCCGGAGGCGAGGTCACGCATCCCAAGACAGGTGCCGTGATGAAGCCAACACCTTTGTTCGCCGAGCCTGTCGATGATCCGCAAGATCGACGCGTTGCGTTGTCCAAATGGTTGACCAGCACCGATAACGATTTGTTCGCACGCAACCTAGTCAATCGCTACGTTGGCTATTTGTTGGGACGCGGACTTGTCGACCCGATCGATGATCTTCGTTCCACGAATCCTCCTTCCAACGTCGCTTTGATGGACGCGTTGGTCGCTGATTTTCGGACTAGCAAGTTTAATGTGAAGCATCTGATGCGGTCGATCATGAATTCTCGACTGTACCAACTCGATTCGCAACCGACGCCTGAAAATGTGACAGATGGACGATTTTACAGTCACTACAAAGTGAAGCGTCTGGGGGCAGAAACACTTTTGGATGGCATCGATTACGCAACCGGGGTCTTGACCAAGCACCCGAGTTTGCCGCTAGGAACACGAGCGATCGAACTTCCGGACGCTAACACCACCAATCCATTTCTGATGGTCTTTGGGAAACCGAAACGAGCTTCGGTTTGTGAATGCGAGCGATCTCCCGATGAGAATCTTGCTCAGGCTTTGCACGTTCTCAATGGTGATATCTTGGCTGGCAAGCTGGCGGATGCAAACGGCCGGGTCGCAAAGCTCGTTGCGAACACAGTACCTGACGAGGCGAAAATACAAGAACTGTATCTTTCGACGTTGTGTCGCCAACCTTCACGTGAAGAAATGGAGACGGCGCAAGGCTTAGTCGCTTCAAGCCCTTCCCCCACCGATGCATACCAGGACCTGCTATGGGCCCTGATCAA
>CAITIF010000637.1 GCA_903892365.1 uncultured Pirellula sp.
ACCATCAGAGCGATGGTACCGCAGAGTGCCAAGCTTGGTACGTCGATCCAGACATTCCGCAAATAGAACATTCAAGTTCTGCGAATTCGACTGTGGAATCCACACTACAGAAATCGCTCGATCCACGGCTTGCGTTGGACTCGAAGCCAACGTGTTTGAGTCAGCATTCCATTCTAAAATGTAACGCCGCCTCGCAAGAGTGCTTCCAGAACGAACATCCACCCACTTTGCATCTCCCCACTGCGTGCCAATAGGGATCCAAGGTAAATCCGCTTCGATCGCGATCTCGCGAGGTAACGACACCCCTTTCGGAAACTCAATAATCGTTTTGGCTTGCAAGGAATCATTCAGAAGCAATAGCTCCGTATTCATCGTTGGCCCATCCAAAAGAGTTGTATTTGGATTGCTGAACCCCGGAGTGCTATTCAAGTTGGAAGCAAGGATGCGGCATTGCAGCCGATCCAAAGCCCCCAACTGTGCTACGTATTTTCCCGATGCTGGATTGTTGACTTGCCCTTGAGCCACAATGTCCACCATCAACTGCGGATCTAATTCAATTTCAATCGTTGCATTCGCTACGGGTAACAGAGCGACGTCAACTTGTTGCAGCAGATTGCTATTGGCGGTACTACGTCCATCTCGCCCCTGGTCGGTTGAGGCAGACTTCATCACCGGCTGTGCTGAAATACGAAGCGTTCTCTTGCCAGACTTCTCTGGCAACCAATCCCATTCGCTACCGGACTTTCGAAGCCGAGAACCGGGACTAAGGTCCACATTGTCTAACACGAACCTCAAGGACTGAACTTGATCGTTGTTGACGGGAAGCCGAACTGGCGTTAGATCATCACCTACCCAAAATTCATACGTCATGGTGATCAGATCCGCTCGACCACGCATACCAAGCGATAACGTGTGACGTGCCGATAGAATCCTGGTTCCAGAGTCAAACTCGGCTACTTTTTCTGGAATCGCTTTAAATTGTTGCGCAATGCTTTTGGGGATGTAAATGCTAGATCCCGACAACTCACCCTCGCGGTCCATCGGAATTACTACATCGAATACGTCGGTCACATCGCCGGGGGCACCTTCCTGAGCAATCAGTCTTCCGCCAACCGAACCCAACCCTAGAAACCAACCCAACGCAAACCCAAACCAAAGAATGGAAGGTAACTTGGAAATACTTACCACGCTGGACCCATTGCGCGGTATTCCCATTTGAGTCTCCACATTGTTTTCGCGATCATTCCAGGGCATCCAAGGTCGCGAAACAGAAATGGACATTGGGGATTCTTTGTTGCTGAAACCAAAAGTGCAGCGATAAATCACCAACAGAACAAAACCAACGGTGATTCCTAATAACCCCAAAAACGCCCCCCAAGAAAATGCCGATTCCCCTAGGTGTGCGACAAGCACCAACGTGAATACCATGAGAACCGTCGCCCTAGGCCGTCGTCGTACCAAAATCGGTGTTACCAAAACGAACATCGCAAAAATGACTACTCCAATCGCACCGTTACGGTCCCAGCGCGCAAGTTGCAGAGTCTCTTCGCCAGATTCCATTTCGAACTTCGGACCTGCATCAATGGATCCCGACTGTTTCTTTTCGATCGCCATCCGCCAATGAGTATCACCCATACCTTCCAACTGGAAAACAGTTGGAAAGCTCGCGCTTTGCGACGCGCCGGTTGCGTCGTTTCTGGATGTGTATCCGAACGTATGCATCAAGTTCGTCGCCAGTTCACTAGAGAATGTCCACAATGGCCATCCTTTTTGATCCGGACTTTCTTGGAAGGTTCGATCGTAGATCACGACATCTTTCGGCAACCAAAGTCGACTGGTCAGCTTATAATCCAACGGGGTCAGTTTTCCCGATCCATCTATTCCAAGATTCGGCCATCGAAAAGCAAACCCTTGATCGGATGCCAACCAATCTGCGGAAGTCTTCAGAATCGGACCGTTCAGATGGATACGGATCTCATTCATTTCCCTTGGCAGTTCTTCCATCGCGCTTTTCGAATCGAAAACGCTTCGATTTGGCATGTCGATGATTAGACGTTGCCCATCTAATCGATAGCTAACTTCGTTCGCAATCTTTCCGTTGGGTAGATCAACACGTATCGGCAACCACGAATCCTCAAGTTCGATAACAACCGGTGCTTGAAAAATACCCTTCTTGAGTCGCACAACACAAGTTGCGCGTTGGGAACCGAGTGCGTCTACGGCTACATCCATTTGACAATCGAGCCCCATCCAATGCGATCGCTCAATCAGCGATGGCTGTCTTATGGAAAGAGATCGATTATCAAGCGCAGGGTCTAGTTTCAAGACTCGATTTCCAGACGCGTCAAAGACCCAACGGCCTTCTTCTGTTTCAATACTGAGTTTGTGATCCGGCCAAGCGGAAACGGTTTGGCTGCGTACTTGACCATTTTTCACTTTTGGCAACGGAACAACAAGCCGTCCATCGTCACCCTGTCGCAAGGCCATGGTCGCTCGGAGCTGGCAAGAATTACCGCGACCAACCAAATCCAAACTCCAAATGGATTTCGATGGCATCTTAGACTCTGCTTGAGATCCCGCGACAGTAACCACCGTTGGCTTCACCGATACCCAACGGTTACCCTCCAGAAAAAACCACTTCGCATCGAGATCATCGAGCTCTATTTC
This sequence comes from uncultured Pirellula sp., assembly GCA_903892365.1. Taxonomy (GTDB): domain Bacteria; phylum Planctomycetota; class Planctomycetia; order Pirellulales; family Pirellulaceae; genus JBKCUI01. The sequence continues at coordinate 2,668 of CAITIF010000637.1, forward strand.
TAAAATGGGGTTTGCCCCCAGGATATCATCGACACTCAAATCGTGCTCCACAACCAGGGTCTCGCTCGATCCTAAAACGATTCGCGACACGATCGCGACCTGTTTCCTAACTTCTTTCTTTTGAAAGACGATCGCTGGTAGGGTTAGTTCACTTGCACGTGCCCCCCGATTCTTGGGAAGCAAGACCCTTGAAACATCAGACGTGACTGGCAACTGCTTCTCCCAATCCTTTAGCTGAGTTTGAGCCATAACAGAATCCCAAGCAAGACTCTTTGTCAAAAGCGGGAACGATGCGGTCGGAACGACCGCAACATTGCTCTGAATGCTCCAACCTGGCAACTCCAGGACAACCGTCGATGGAATGCGGAGCAAATTCGCAGAAGCATCCGACGATTTGGGTTCGACGTTCAATGGCTTGTAAAAGCAGATCATTTCTATTTCAGCAATTCGGCTCAACGCGATCGAATTCCAAACTAAATCATAGCTCCTCCAAGCATCCGTATTCTCCGCAGGGACATTAGATCCCTCCAGCCTGGATCCAGCGGGCAACACGTTACTAGGCAACAACGCAACGGGATCGGATTCGTCTTTCGATCGGACCGAACGTATCTCCCACCCTTCCCCCAATCGAAAGGACAAGCGATTGGAATCCTGATCTCGGAAAGCCAGTCTGAGCTGGGTTGTTAGCCGAATGCCGTCTGACTCATTGTCAACCTGGCTAAACGATTCGCATTGCCGAACGGTCTGACGGGATCGAACCTGAACAGAACAACTTGGTGGAAACGCCTGCCAAGAAAAATCAATCCGTTCTGCATTTTTACTTTCTAGAGTCGTTGGCTTGAATTCGACCAGCTTGCTCGAATCACATAGGACAGACCCAAGCCACCATGGTTCTGCCGCTTGCACTGAAGTACGCCCCGACATCACGTAACTTCGCTCCAAAACAAAGCTTGGCATCACCACCTTTTGGCCAGGCTGCAAATCGACAGGAGTAACCAATTCCGCGGAAATGAAATCGGCCGTCGCGATTACCCCATTGGCTTTTACGGCCGTTGAATCCAGAGTCGATTTGGTAATCTTCCACTGGATCATATCGTCGACCACCTGCCAATCCACTCTGTCCTCTTGATTCACCTTCAAAAAGCGCAGCTTAGAATTGGAAGGTATTACGAGACGGCACCATGCATCGTCCTTGCCGTGCATGATTTCTAAATCAAGCATCGTACGTATCCAATTCTGCTCGATGGTATGCTCCAGTTTTTGGGACCGAACAAGATACGAATATTTGGAGACAGGATCTGTGGTAAGTGAATCAGGTTCGCGATCCCCCGCCCCCAACACGACTGTGAAAGAAGCATTTTGGCTTCCGGAAAGCTCGATCAACCATATCGAATCTGTCGTGCGGCCTGGGGATTGCCGAACTGCCAAATCGGATTCGACCTCCGGCCAATGATGAAAACGGGCAAGCAAGTCACTGTTCTGATCGATTCGTCTACAAGCCGTTCGCGATTCTTGTACGATCGCGCGAGGCGGTAGCTGCAGCAACATACAGCTATCAGCGCATCGAGGAATCTCCAAATCAAATCGCAATCGATTCGGTTGACTACCGGTGATAGACCGAGCCGACCAACCAAACCAATGAACTGTCCCACCGCGTTCGGGTTCAAATCCATACCCCCAAGTCTTCTCGGAACGATGGGCAGGAAGCCTAGGTAAACCAAGCGTATCGTATGTCCATGTCGATACAGTAGAAATCGACTTACCCCCTGGCTCCAACGCGGGCATGCCCGTGTTGCTGATTGGCTGTTTGTTGTTGACCGCCAGAGACCAAGGGCTAAGCGTCATCCGATCCCCTGAACGCGCTGGCATTGAGAGTACTACTTTCGATCGCTCAGAGAAAAGATCGGGGCCTACAAGCCGCGCTACATAGTAGCTCGACAACAAACTTGTCCCTTGCTGCGAATCCGATGCCAAATTGGAAAACGATGGTTTGCTCTGCCCTTCTAAATAATCATTGAATTCCTGTGCAGATACCTGTTCGTATCCATCTAAATCTAAATCGCTCAATTCCTCCGATGGAATGAAGATCCGCCGAAAGGGAACCTTACTTCGTGACTCGCTCTCGCTAGACTTCGGCTCCTGAGCCAACACTAAGGACAGAGTCGCACTGGCTAAGAACCAAACCGACAGCCAAAAAACAACACATGCAATTCGCAAATGGGAGACAAGCTTACTTGATTCCATCAATTTGCCTCGCCCGGATTTCCTAAAACCGTAGGGGCTGTCGTTGTTGCCGAAGATGCGGGCCGAACTTGAACCGGAGCGGGTAGCTCAGCCTGAACAACATTACGCCGCGAATCATGAGCAACCCCGCTAGGCGTTTGAATTTTGGGCGACGACCCTGAAAGCACAACGTTGCCCGACAAGGGACCAACAGCAGATGGGGTGGCCCGATTCGCAAAAATGGTTCTTCGCCGTGTTTGCCGATCCAACAGCCATGTCAGGCCGCAGTACATGAACGCGACCCCAATCGCAAGAATCATGCATTGCACGATCGCAGCCGCAAAGTCCCAATCCCACATAATAAAACCAAAGCAAACCACCAAAACAAGCATACCCAACCACGGACGCTGCAACCAACGCATTTCAAGGACGGCAATCGTCCCTAGCAACATACATAACGCTACCGGTACCCACAGCAAGTATCGCGGGGCGAGCCAAACTTGCATGGGAGAACGCTGTGTAAGACCATAAAAAAGATACTGATTTGTATTTTGGCTTACGATCGGTTGCGAGGTAGCGCCCATCTGCTTCTCCAATTCAACTTGATCCAAATCGCTCAATCGATTGGACCACAAGTCACGCCAACTCCAGGAATAGCCTGGTGAAAGCCCCTTGGAACTGCCTACCAGATGCGACGTAGCCGGAACAACGATTTGCCAAAGAATCGGAAAGTCATACTTGGAATCTTCAATAGTAGGCAAGTCGGGTTGCAACGAAACAACCCAATCGGCATGTGCTGTCGGCCATGTAAAAATTTCCAGCACGAACTCAGGATCTACCCCGGTTGCGTTGGGGGGCGACGACGGCAGCAGGATCTCGACGCGATCCGGATTTTGCTGATCTTCGACCAACTTCGCTTTCGAGCCGTTCAATATGACTTTTGAATTCGAACGCCTCTCCGCCGGAAGTTTCAGACCAATGGAATTCGCTTGAGTCTGAAATCGAAGCACCAGCCGTTCACGACGCTCCACCGCGTTTGAAATCGATTGCAGCCAAGCCGAATCTACCCTGATCGAACGATCCCGTTGCCCTTGGTCAACCAAAATAGAACCGCTTACCAAGGGCTTTTCACCCGTACAATCAAACGGGATTACCCGAAGACCATCCACAACCTCGGTTGCCTTCATGATCGAAGAAGCCAACGGTTGCGCTATCTTGACCAACATGTTGCTGGGGAAGCGAACCTCGCCTGCATATCGCTGAATCGAAAGATAATCGCTGTTACCCTCAAGAAAGAGCATCGGCAGAGGGAATTGAAAATCAAAGGTGTTGGCTTGCGGTTCTACAGAACGCAATGTCTTGCTCATGACTTTCACATCCATGACCGAATCCGTGGCTTTCCATTCCCTAAGTCGCTCAGGCACGATGACTCGCACGAGAACATGTTGCGCCGGAATATCGCACTGGGCAGGAACCAAAGGGATCTCTTTGTCCATCTCAATGGACTCCGAACTAACCGGCGTACCATCCAGAAAAAACTGAATCGATGAACCAACATTCGCACCCTCTGCAACCTCAGATCCAGGTACCGAAAACAGAAATGACTTCGGGACCGGCCCCTGGACCTTCAGTTCCCAGGATTGACTCATTTCCAACGCATCTGGACTAAGCAGAAGAGTCGTGTTCGCAAACGCTGAAATGACCGCGCTCGCTTGCTCCGCACTTCCTACCAATTCGGTCCACGTTTCTGTCCCATTCATTTGGAACCTACGAACTCGACCGTCCGCAACAGAAACTGGCTTGGACTTATCGCTCCATTCCAAGGGCATTTTGCTCAATCCAATCGATTTATCAAAATCCAATTGCAGATGGGAGTAGGAGCTTCTGATCAACAATTCCCCTTGCGGGCACAATGATTTGCGCAACTGACTTTGCGAATCTAGCCATGAAAGCAATGGCAACGAAAACTGAAAAGGAATCCCCCGGTCACCTGTCTTTAAGGGAAATGGACGCGACAAAACAAAGCTGATACCAAGCGGGCTCACTTGCCCCGCATCGGACTCTTGCCCCCGATTGGCAGCCCCTCGAATTGAATCCGAAACACTATCGTTGGGCGAAACCAATTTTGGATTCTCCGGCATAACGCCCGTAGATGGACTGCTCGGAGCAGATGCAAGCGGCAGCAAATCGCTCAGGCTAAGCGAAATAGAAGATTTGATTTCCGCCCCTGCAACTGAAGCCGCTGTCGGACTAGTTCGGTTCGAATTGACGTCGATCAATTTACCGGAGGGCAACACCTGCAAACGATCAACAACCCATCCCTTGGTATCAAACTGAAAAAAAGGAAACGCACGCACAAGCTCAACAAACTGAATCGACCCGACAAGCCGAATGGTATCTTGGTCCTGAATGATTTCATACGACGCGTTAAAGCTGGTTCGCTGATCGCTGGATATCCAGCTTGCGACTAAAGGTGTAGCCTGTTGTTCAAAGCGGAATTCATAACTTGTTGCATCACCTGTTTCCCCAGACTGCTTCAGGAATAAAATTCCTGGCTGTGGCTCCCATACAAAACGAATGGCCTTCGGTACGACGACCTCCATGCCCCCAACGTGCCGCTCGACTCCTTCGATTTTGGGGATTGCAAAGGATGCCGAATGATTCTCTCCCAACCCGGATTGTTGCCATTCGATGGCCAGTTCCGTCTCCATCCGGGAAAAGGACTCTTCAAAGTCCAATATCAAGACAGTCGAATCCTCCGCGAGTTTCGACTCGGACTTGGAAATACGAAACCCTTGAATTGGTACTACGGAAGACGTGGGACTTAGCCACTGACAATTTTTCGGCAACGTGATTAAAAATCGCCTCCCACCTAGCGACTTAGGTCCACGCATTACCATACTAGATGAAGCGCGAAAAACCGTTGTATCCAACGTAGGCAAGAACTTTGTTTGACTCAAAACTTCAATCGCTTGAACTCGTTCTTGCGCCGTCTTCTTACTCCAAGATAAAACAATCGTGCCTCCAGATGCTCGTACTAACGCTTGCGACATCGACTGCACTTCGCGAAATGGCTCGACAACCTCGGAACCGGAACCCGTTACCGTCAAATCCCATTGCGCTGTGGGTAAGTTCAACTTCACAATCGACGGCGACATCGGCAAATCTAAACGTATCGATTGGGTCTGTCCGTTAGTCTGAATATTGCATAGGGACTCGAAAGAAAGCCTCCGACTTCGCTCCTCGCCTGGCGCGATCAACCATTCATAACCCGCGTTCTCATTGGACATTCGGATCGACGGAAATTGCGGCTCCGATTCGACCATCGAGACGGTGGGTACGATCTGAGTCAAGCCGAGCCCAATCGGGATGGATTTCCATCGTGAGCTCGTTTCCCGCAACCGCGTTTCCGCTTCAACCCGAAGCTTGGCGACATTGTTTTCCACCGAGATTCCTATCTCGATCCGATCCAAATTTTCTTTGTTGCCTGCAACCGTCTGCGCTGCCGCCTGCTGCTGCAAGAATTTTTCAAAATCCTCATAACGAGCCTTCGGAACCAAAATCTCTTCGCCTGCCTCATTCCGCATTAGAATAATGTCCGGCAGAACCCCTGGTCGTATCAAGTTGGGCACTCTGTCCTGAGACGACGGACTATCCCCTAAATCTTGCGATAACCCAACTGACCCGAAAGCGAAGCCAATCACCCCTGCGATTCCAAAAACGTTCCAAGCCACAACGGAGCCGAACCACGAATCGAAGACGGATAAAAGAGACAAGAAGCAAAATCGAATAGAGATCCCCGTCCAAGCGCATTCACTTGCCGCCCGGTTCGGAGACTCCGGCAATTTCGATTTCGAATTCTCTGAGGAAAGGATCACGCGCTGAGCCTATGGGCTACTTGGGAATAGTTTGCACAGTGTAGCCTACCATGCGATCGAAATATTCGACCTACACGGATCCCTACAACTTGCCTGAATGCTCCATTTTAACGAATTCGAGAACGAGTTGGTAACGAATTCAAGCTTTCCACACACTCTTACTTACTCCGGTTTGGAACATGAGGGTTTTTCTGCCGTTAGAATCGTTGCAATTCATCCTCTCCCACCGCGACTTGAATTGCTCAGTCGTCTCCGCTACTTGCCGATGTCACTTCAGAAATACAAAAAATGCACCAGCCAAAACTGTGGGAAACACTTCGCCGCCGCGTGAAGAGCTTTCAGAATGCCGGCCGTGGAGTAGCCATCCTATTTCAGCATGAGACCAACGCAAGAATTCATCTGACGGCATTCGTTGCGTCTATTCTACTGGGATTCTTTTCTTCGTTGTCCACCCGGGAATGGATCTCTATCCTCATGGCTTCCACGATGGTGCTCATGGGTGAAGCCCTAAACTCCGCTCTCGAAAAAGCCTGCGACGCAATCACCATCGAACCACATCCCAGCATTCGAAATGCAAAGGATCTTGCAGCAGGCGCGGTCTTGTTGGCATCTTGCTTCGCCTTGCTCGTCGGCTGCCTCATTTTTATTCCGAAGTGGTTACCCACCATTCAGAACATCGTTCGATAAAACAGATAACCCTATGAACCGCAGACGCTAGTCGCGTTCTGGTTCTCGACGAAGAAACGTGGATCGCGGCTAGTTCCCACGGCCATCTTCTTTGTCGTTAACCAATCAAAATCAATATCGACTTTCGAACAAGCAATGTCGAACTCCCGAGGCATACGAAAGCCACATTGTCATTCGACATGCCTTATTCGGTGTTCGGTGTTCGACATTCAAAACATCTCGAAAGGAAAGCGTGCTTCGAGCACCAGTACCAGTACCATTTCATTGAGTGCGAGTGATAGCCAAAATGCGCAAAAT
>CAITIF010000638.1 GCA_903892365.1 uncultured Pirellula sp.
AGATTCTTTACACCGATCCTCAAAAGGCAGTTTCCGATTTGATGAAAGGCGAGATTGAAATGATTGACCGGTTGTTCCCGGCGGACATTCGCTTGCTACGCAATGTGCGAAGTGTGGAGACCGATGAGTACGCATTGCCCATGGTTCACATGCTGATTCCAAGGACTCAGAACCCTTATTTGGATTCCTCTGAATTCCGGCGAGCTCTACTTTATGCGATCAATCGAGACGGGATTTTGAATGGTGAGATCCTGGGTGGTAAATCGACTGCAGTAAGTCGGGTTATCAGCGGACCTTTTCCAGCAGGCGCGAGCGATGCGGATCCGTTATCTTACGCCTACAACAATTCGGTGGACAACATAGCCTATGATCCAAGAGCGGCGAAGATTTTGGTGATGCTGACGCAAGCCAAGCTTCGAGGGATGGCCGAAAAACGCAAAGAGCCAATGCCGGAACTGCCATTGATACGACTGGGCGTGCCGGATTATGAATCGGCTCGAGTTGCAGGCGAGGCCATTGTTCAAGCTTGGAAGCTGGTGAACATACCCGCCGAGTTGGTGGTTTTGGAAAAAGCTCCCGCCGCAGACGACCCCAAGCCAATCGATATTCTTTATGTGTCCGCATCGGTTTGGGAACCTGCAACGGACGCAGAGCGTTTATTTGGAAAAGGTGGGCCTGCGGAATCGAACAATCAATACATTGTGCAAGAACTGGGTAAACTAAGCGCGGCTCGCAATTGGCGTGAGGTCAGGCAGGGGTGCCAAGATTTACATGCATTGGTGGGGGCTCATCTGCCCATCTTGCCTTTGTGGCAAGTTGGCGAGTCCTTCGCGTACCGTACCGAAGTGGTTGGGCTCACCAAGAAGCCAATCGGCCTTTATCAAGACATTCAAAAGTGGAGATATCAAGCGCGATGAGCCCACTACGTCCATCTCGAAATGGGAGTGCAGGCAAGCACCACTTCATGCCATTTTGCTGTTTAGGTTTTGCGGTGCTTGGTTGCTTGCTGTTCGGCTCTTTTCAACGAGCAAGCAGTGCCGAAATTTGGGAGTATTCCCCCTACAAAGTAAAAGTATGGCTAAGCGTCTCGCCTAGCCTGTCGCTGAGTCCAGAATCAGAGAAGGAGATCTATCGCAAGATTGAAGAGTATGCAGAGATTCATTTTGGCCCGACCTGGGAGATCAGTGTCGAGCCGACTCCGGACGCTCTATATGGTTCGGTCTTGTATCGACTGGATGAATTGACAGTGGAACAACTGCTTGCGCGCGAGTTGATTTTGGTCGTAGGCAAATCCGAAGAAGCTAAGCAGGCTTTCTTGCGAATGAGTCCGCCGCCTCCGAAACCTCCTGCCGATCCGAAGCAACCGCCAAAGAAAGTGAGTAAAGAGGAAAGCGAAAATCTTGCGGACTTAGAAGCGCGGGCTGCCAGTCTCCAAAGCGTTCGCACCTTGGAATCTGCCATCGAACGAATCAAGTCGATAGCTATCCAGCCATTGCAATTCACCGGCTTGC
>CAITIF010000639.1 GCA_903892365.1 uncultured Pirellula sp.
CACAATACGAACGCCAAAAGGTGCCACCCACCAATCGAACGCCAAAAGGTGCCACCCACCAATTGCTTTTCTAACTGTCGAAAAATGTGGGGCGAAAAATGACTGGAGCAATTAGAACGAACGCCAATAGGTGCCACCCACCAATCGTCCCCCGCCAATTGCCCTTCCACTTTTGTCGGATGTGTTTGCGAAACGTTCGCAAAAGAAAAATGCGAATACTTGACGAATCCATCAAGTGTTGTAAGCTTATTGGACGATCAATCATTTGATTGATTGATTGATCGACTTAGTGAGTTCCAATGAAAAGCAAAGACGATGAAGAGCTGGGTTGCTATGGAGAGCCACATGACGGTGCCCTCTCCAAGCCAACTCCGGCAGCTGAAAATACCTGTTCACGCGCGGCGAGCATTTTTCGTGCGTTAGGGGACTTGAGCCGGTTGAGATTGCTGTCTTTGCTTGCCAAGCGTGAAATGTGCGTTACAGAACTGACCGAGATTCTTCACGATAACCTACCTGCGATTTCACAGCGTCTAAAGCTGCTTCGTGCGGAACGTATTGTGGCAACTCGTCGCCAAGGCAAGCACATTTTTTATCGCTTGGCTGACAATCATATTGCTCACTTGATCGCGAACGGACTCGCACATGGCGAAGAGCCTGACGATAGCCCGGACTGAGAACCTTGGTTTCTATTACTACCTGAAGAGGACAAATAAAATGAGTCACACACACGAAGACCACTCCCACGTTCATGGTTCCAATTGTGGCCATACCGCCGTGCAGCACGGCGATCACGTTGACTTTTTGCACGATGGTCATCTGCATCATCAAACGAAAGATGGAGTTGTCGAGGAACACGCATTGGACGTATCCGACGAGAATCCTGCTTCCTGCACGGGTGGGCATGTTTGTTCCGGACACGACGCCTCCCACATTCATGGACCGGGTTGCGGGCACGAGGCGGTTCCGCACGGCGACCATATCGACTATCTTGTGGATGGTCATTTGCATCACCAGCATAATGGTCACTGCGACAATCACGGCTCCGTCAAACTGGCTTAAGCATCCAAACTTCGCAAGGATTCGGGAACTTGCGTTTTATGGCGCAACGCCATAGATAAATCGCAGTGCATCGGGAAACCGCCTTGCCCAGGCCCTCTCGTTGTGTGCAGCTCCCTCGTCCAAATAAGTCTTTAAGTCGATTGAATCATCGGAAGAATTTGATTCAATCGCTCTGCTTAACCGCATTAATCTTTCGACATGCGCTGCGGATCGGCCAGAATCTACGCTTTCCATCGTCCCGAAATCTAGCCAAAGTTTCCGTTTGGGTATGCGACTGCGCTGTTGATTCTCAAGCCCTTCTTTTTCAATACTCCTAAGAAGTCGTTCATCAGCCCAAGCAAGAGATGGGGACATGCATATCGCATTGCCAAAAATCTCTGATTTGGTTGAAAATGCTTCGAGAGCAAACAGGCCTCCCAAAGAAGAACCGCCAAGAGTCGTGTTAGCAGGTTCCGGCATAGTACGATACCTTCTATCGACTTCTGGCTTCACCCGATGGATGATCCATTCTAAGTGGTCCATAGGGAGCCCTTTTTCGTCTCTCGTATACTCACGCAAGCGTTCTTTGGAGTTATCGACCGCGACGATTAAGATGGGGGGAATTTCGCTTTTTTCGATGAGAGAATCTGCGCTTTCGTCTGCTTGCCACTCTACGCCAAATGCAGCGGCAGCAGAATCGAAGACATTCTGTCCGTCCATCAGATAAAGTACTGGGTAACGCTCCTCTAACGTTGTGTAGGCAGGGGGCCTCCATACTTGAACACGCCGAGTTGCAGCTATCGAATCATCCTGAATTTCTAGGACATCGATATTGCCTGTGACAGTGGAACGTTGAACGGCTGACTTGGGCCATCCTTCGACCGTGATTTCGACCGTAGTACTCTCAACGATCCGAAGCACTCGATTTGGAATGTCTTTTCCTTGAGCCGTCTTTTCGACAGTCCCCCAAGTACCTTGAGTGCATTTGTACTGGAGTACATCTCCCTTTTTTGCATTCAGCGTTCCCTTCCATTCGTTCGATTCCTTGGCTCGGACTAATTGTAAGCCGTCGGGTTTCCAAGGTCCCATAGAGGGTAAGCTGCCAGCTAGAAAAATCGACATACCGTCTGGCACATCTAAGGTGGAGCGAACAAGAAATTCGACCGTGCAACTTTGTTCATTCGTGTTGAAATTCGCCGCCAGTGCGGGCTGAATGGAAGCTAGCATCATTCCGAAAACAAGAAGCAACGGTTTTCCTATCATGCAATGGCTTTCGTTCCGATCACTGTGATTCAATACGTAACATGGGAGAAGGGGGCATCGCAGACCCTTACTTCGCAGAGATGGATTCCCGAAACTTGTTTGCTAGTTCGATTAGGTGAGGCACCTTAACCTTATCCAAATCCCTCATTGCATTGTCGGAGTTTCCAAGCTTGTGGTAGGCAGTGGCTGCGGTCACCAGGTATACCAAAACGAGATAAACATAGACAAGGCAAGCAACGCGGACTCGGCGCAAACGCGTTGGTTTATTTGAGTTGGTTTATCCGAGTTGGCCTAGTAGACTTCGATTGTTTTGATGGCGCCCGCCCCTTGTTTGGTCGCACCATCTAAGCATCGCACGGCTGACTGAATCAGTTGTTCGATCTTGAACGAACGCGATGGAGCGATGACAGATGCAACTCCTGCGACCAAGGGAATAGCAGATGCAACCGCAAGCTTCGCTTCAGGATCGGTCTCTTGTAGCTTCGAGAAGGATTCGCGAATCCATCGAGCTACCTCGGAACGTTCCACGTCTTCGTACACTAAGGATAGGTCCCCTTCGTCACTGACAAACCCCCGTGCATTCGCGGCCAGTCCAAACTCGTCAATGCAGTGAATAAATTTCGATTGCCAACCTTGAATGGCGGATGGCGAAGTTGGTTGTTGCGATTCGAGGCACTTCACCACCAAGAAACTCAATTCTGTCTGGTTGCTTCTCGCTTGCGTTAATATTTTTTCTAGATTGCTGCTCAGCTCAGGATCATTGACCGAGCGGATTTCTACAAATCGGCGATCGTTCAGTTTCGTTACTTTAGGCTTTACCGACGTTTCTGCGGTTGGAAGCAAGTCTTTCTGCGGTAGCCCATCGTGGTCGCTTGAGGGTAAGCCACCAGCCAATGCCAACTCTAGTCGATGCCAATGATCGAGCAGCCTGTTCCAATCCACCAAGCCGACTGCAACTTCTGCGGGAACGCGAATCTTCTGATTTTGCTCGGAGAATTGACAGGCTAACGACCACCAACCTGCAGCTCGTTTGTCTTTGGACGTATCGATCGCTAACGCCTCGATGGCTCGCTTGGATATCGCGACACCTTCATTTCTGGATTGAAATGTCGAATGCCAGAAGCGTTTTGCGAGACGGTTTGTCGATATATTGAAGGTGTTTTCCAAGTGGGGAAATGGATCCTCTTGGCTCGACTTGGTCAAAAACCATTCCGTAAGATCCGACGACTCCAGTAGCCGGTTCAATTCAGCGACTGCGATTGTGGATCGAAAAAGCGATAGCGTGTCGCTCAAACCGGTGCCAAGCTTACCTTCTCCTGCCGACAGATAAATCGGTATCAATGGTCGCAGAAGGACGCGTCGAGAATGCAGAACACCAAAGGACTCGTGAACCGAATGCAGGTTCTTGACCAATCGGCTCAGTCCGGCACCGATTTGCTGACATGGTCCAGTGCTATGAGCTTGGTCAGGATCGTTCACCATCGAGGATGATAGAAGTTCATTCATCAGGGCTTCGATAACGCACAGGGTCCTTTTCGCATCAGGCGTTGGCGAACTTCCTACGGGCAATCGCCCAGGAACTTCCAGAATAAAGTTGACGCATTCCTTTGCCAGCTTGGTTGTTCTTGCAGCTGCATAGCCCAATGCATCCGAGCGAAACTCACGGGTTTCAGGTCGGTCGGTAGCGCCATGCGTGCTCGCCAAGGCAGGTACGTTGATGGATGGACCACCGATGATAGGAACAGAGAATGTTGAAGGTTTTATAGAGGGAGCCAACTGAATCGCCATCGTAACTGCCGCAGTACACAGGATTGAAACAAAGGTCTAGCCGACTGTAGCTTGCATATATCGGGTGCGTTGAGACGATTTGTGTTCTTGCGTTGGCGGGGAACTGAGAAGCGACAGGCCATTGGACGACTATAGGGATTATGGCGATTGTGCCGGCGTTAGAGATTCTCACGGAAGGTTAGGGCACCGTGCTGCATGTGATTTGGCTTACGCACCGAGAATCTGGGAACCATGAAATCACGTAAGTATTTTGCCCATCGTTGACTCGCACTTTCGTTTGTTGAGTAGGCCCGACTGGACGTCCGTTGGCAAGCGGGCTTAAATTCAAAACATGGTCGCCAACGGGTACTTCCACTCGCAGTAATTGGACATCGCGAGGCAGCAACCCCCAGCAGCGCGTATCTGCGGCTTCAGTGGCTTCCCAGGCAACACCGACGATATCCATCCCAAGCGAAGTGAGCCCATCTTTTTTCCCCATCGTATCTTTGGCGGCCACAATAGTTGCCTTTTTGATGACTCGCCTCGCAACCGCTCGTGCGACGATGGAGTTGCGATTGGCTTGGTAAGTCTTTCTCGCCAGTTCTTCGATATTGGCCAATGAAGCTGTAGGGCCGATTCGTTGAGAATTGATTTGCACCCCCACCGAGTCCACATCCGAATCGGGAACAACGATATCCGGGATTTTGATAGGTGCGATTGTTGGAGGCAGTTTGTAAGGCCCCACTGCCGATACGATTCGATCCGCAATCAAAAGCGCATCGCTGGTCGGTCGTTCCGCCACTTCGACTTTGTAAGGCCCTCGGCCAACCATCGCAAACACATAAACGACTCCATGGCCGGATTGCGAATGAACACCTTTCTGCACACGAGCCAAGTCCCAGAGCAAAGGTTCACAGCCGGGTAGAAGGGACGATGCCATTTGATAATTGCGAATGGCATCGTCGTAATCACGATGCGTGGCCTCACGAAGCATTCCTCGCATGTAGAATCCTAGCGGCAAAGGCACGTAGTCCGTAGGCTCTTTTCCGCTGGTGGACACGAATCGTTCCGTGAGCTGTTCGTGCTTGTCTTGAATCTGAAGCGTGTAGCTTTCGGCATCGATACCATCATGCATTAAACTGGACAGGGATAACATCACGCGAATGAGGATCTTTTCGTAGTCTTCCCCGGCATAGGATCGAGTTTGATCGTCGGTCCACATCGATACGGTATTCTCGGCGACCGAAGGTTGCTCCAATTGATCAAATCGATCTCGCACCTCCTTGAGCCTAGCTTCTGCTTGCTTCGCTTGGCCACCCAACAAATCCACAACCGCAAGATCAAGGTTTACGACATCGCGATCGTGGCGGCTGGATTTGGCAAGCTTTTCCAGCCCTTCGCGGCACGCTTGCATCTGCCCGTCATAGAAGAGCGAGCGCGGGATAGCAATTCGCTTTGCGTGGGTCGAGCACCCGAAGATCGAAACAACCGAAGCAACAACGACAAGAAGTCGGACGGCGAACTTGCTTTTCTGATGTATCGACGGGGCGCATCGAATCATCGCTTCAGAGGATTGTAATTCCAGATTTTGCCCATGGCGGACTTGTGATAGCCCTTGCGTACTTCCGAGGATAGCTTGTCGTACTTACCAGTGTGAAGGTTGGTCAGCTCCAGCGTCAATTCGTAATCGCGTTGTGTCGAGCTGTTTCGCTTGGTCGTACCGCTCGTAAGTGTTGCGTACAAAAAGTAATCGACGGGTGCGCCACCGCGTTGCAACACGGCTTTAAAGAGACTCATGTTGTCGGGGACCATCAACGCGTCCGGACGCATTCTTGTTTCGTGCAAAGCAGCATCCACCATGCGTCGGCTAATCGGCTGGAACGAATTGGATTCCAAAATCTGCGAATCGATCTGGTTGTACAACTTGTCTTTGAAGTCACCGATGTCTTCGGCACTTTTGTTCTCGATGCCAATAAAGCAAATGGTCTTCTTGATGGGCAACCCATCCTGGCCGACCGGACAGTCCTCCGTTGGAATTTGCTGCCTAGCGAGCAGTTTCGCAACGGCTTCGTCGACGAGAGGATCGAAAACTTCGGCCCCAGCTTCATGGCTACCTACCATGTTCTCGGCGCTAGGCTTAATCACATGCCCGTATTGATACCCCCGGCAGCCAGAAAAACCAGCAGCCGCAAGCAACGATAAACCTGAAAGCCATTCTCGACGCAACATGGGATTCCTTTCCCGTGAAACTATTTCAAACCGTACCGGAATTGTGCAATTCCTGCCGCTGGCCGACAAGAGGAATATCCAATCCCTTTCCGAATATCGGCTGGTTTCAGTCTCATCGTTAAACGCTTCCAATAGGCCCGACAAGTCTGTGTTTTTGCAAGCATTCCGCGAGAGATTACCCCTTGGACCCAGCCGAAAAAAAGTAGCAGAAACGCCCCGCCGCGTCGTTCGAGACCTAGCTTTTGCAGAAACTTCCCTTCAAGAACTTCCGCAAAACAGGACATGGAATGCACCCGTCACGAATGGCTGTTGTTGGCGGTGGTAGCCAGGGGGCCGCCAAGGTATCCTATTAGAGGTATCGTTTTGCATTTTTTGCAATCCTCTCCCGACTTACATCCCACTCGAAAATCATCATTGGCTTCGGAATGAAAAAGCTCTCAGCAGGCGGCGGTTGGCAAGCAGTTCGATACACTTTTAAAAAGGGGATTGAATCAGGGGGGATTTGGAAGCTCTATAAGGCTCTGCGTTCGCGGAATGCTTGCAAAACCTGCGCGCTTGGGATGGGTGGGCAGCACGGGGGGATGGTGAACGAACATGGGTCGTTTCCCGAAGTTTGCAAAAAATCGGTGCAAGCCATGGCCGCCGATATGCAGCCTGCAATCACCGCCGATTTTTGGGCGAAGCATTCGATCGAGCAGATGCGGAATTGGTCTCCCAAACAATTGGAGACAAGCGGTCGGTTGATTCAACCGATCCTATACGAGCAAGGGGCAACCCACTATCGCACCATCACTTGGAACGAAGCTTTCGACCGAATCGCAAATCAGTTGAAGAAGCTGGTTGCGGACCAAACGTTTTGGTACTTCAGCGGGCGCAGTAGCAACGAAGCTGGATTCCTTCTTCAGCTTTTGGCTCGAGTTTACGGAACCAATAACGTCAATAATTGCAGCTTCTATTGCCATCAAGCGAGCGGCGTAGGACTCCAAACCACATTGGGAACCACAACGGCCACGGTTGTGCTAGACGATCTGGACGATTGCGACACCATCTTTATCATCGGTGGAAATCCGCCCAGCAATCACCCTCGACTGATGACGACATTGATGCATTTACGCCGTCGTGGTGGAAAAGTCGTGGTGATCAACCCCATGCGTGAGCTGGGCTTGATCAAGTTCAAGGTCCCGAGCGATCCACTGAGTTTATTCTTTGGAACGAAGATCGCAACGCATTACATTCAGCCGCATATCGGCGGTGACCTTGCGTTGTTGACTGGCGTCTGCAAAGCCGTTGTGGAAATGGGGCAACATGATTTTTCTTATATGCAGCATCATTGCAATAACGTGGACGCATACCTGGATGGGCTTGCGAAAACACCATGGTCGGAAATCACTCGGAAATCTGGAGTCGAGGAAAGCGAGATTCGGGAAATCGCAGATGTGTACGCGAAAAGCAAAGGATCGATTTTCTCCTGGACGATGGGTATCACGCATCATACCCATGGCGTCGAGAATGTTCAGGCTATTGTAAATATGGCACTGCTTCGCGGCATGATTGGTCGAAAGGGTGCCGGGGTTATGCCCATTCGTGGGCATTCGAACGTGCAGGGAATCGGTTCGGTCGGTGTAACTCCGAAGCTGAAAGACGAATTGTTCGATAACCTGACGAACAAGTTTGGTGTGAAGCTGCCAACGACTAAGGGGCGTGACACATTGGACTGCATCGAGGCCGCAAAAACGGGCGAACTGAAATTCGCACTGTGCCTAGGCGGAAATCTATACGGTGCCAACCCAGATGCTCAATTCGCGGACGATGCACTATCCGCCATGGACATGCTGGTGATGCTCAACACAACTCTTAATACCGGGCACGCTCGAGGCTTAGCCAAAGAAACAATTGTCTTGCCGGTACTGGCTCGGGATGAAGAACCAGAGCCTACTACTCAAGAATCCATGTTCAACTACGTTCGTCTAAGCGACGGTGGTCCGAAACGCGTTCCAGGCCCAAGAAGCGAAATTCATGTGGTCGCGGAGATTGGCCGACGTTTGCTTGGCGATTCAGGCGTGATCGACTGGAATGAAATGCAGAAATCCAACACCATCCGAACCTGGATCTCCAAGGTTGTGCCCGGTTACGAACAGATCGATTCGATCGGAAAGACGGGGCAAGAGTTTCAAGTGGGAGGACGGACTTACCACGAGCCTAAATTCAAGACCAAGGACGGACGGGCTAGCCTATTCGCTCACTCCTTACCAGAACTAACTCAGCTCGGAACAAACCAACTTCGGCTCATGACCGTTCGCAGCGAAGGCCAGTTCAATACCGTTGTCTACGAAGATTACGATTTGTATCGCCATCAAGAACGACGGGACGTCATTTTGATGCACCCCGATGACTTGAAGCGACTTGGCTTGCAGCACGATGACTTAGTGACGGTGGCAAGCGATACAGGACGTATGCATAACATTCTCGCGCGCGGTTTCGAAGAAATTCGCGACGGTAACGCCATGATGTACTACCCCGAATCCAATGTTTTGGTATCACGAGCGGTCGACCCTCAATCTCGAACACCGCAGTTCAAAAACATCTTGGTAACCGTATCCAAGCAATTGGCAATCGTCTAAAAGACCGCATCCCAGGCATCTTCCTTACAAACCTTACAAACCAATCGGCGATTCCTGATTCGCTCAGGAAGTTTGGTTGCTGATGCTTATTCGCGTTCTAAATTCCAGTGTGGAAACTCTGTCTCTGAGTTTCACCCTTTGGAATATTGAACACTTTGAAATCAGTCGTCACATCATGTCGGCACCCAAAAAAGAAAAAGCGGCCTCAGCCAAAGACAAAGATCCAGGCGCCGGTGGTCACGGCGCTAAAGCGGACGGAGCTAAATCTGCTGGCGGCGGAATGAAGGGCAAAATCGTCATCGGGGTCTTCGTGAGCCTGGTTGTCATCGCAGAAACCTTCGTGTTTTTCTTCCTGGTTCCCTCAGGCGAAGAAGTCGCTGCCTTGGCCGAAACCCGCCTGATCGCAATCGCTCAAGAAATCGACTCGAAAACTCAACAAGACCACACTGCCGACGAGGATACCATTGTCGAGTTCGATCTTGGAACCCACGGTGTTTCGTTTCGTCCAGCAGGAGCCGACAAGAATTACAAAGTCGAATTTCGCTTGTTTGGTACATTGCACAGCAGCGATCTTGAACACATGCAAGAACTATTCTTGGAACGTGAACTTCGCTTTCGCTACCGAATGATGCTGGAAATCCGAAACGCTTCCATGCAAGAACTAGAAGAAAACCAACTGGGCTTGATTCAACGGCGAGTTTTGGCGACAAGTACAGAGTTATTGGGCGAAGCAATCCTTCTAAGCGTTGGATTCGCTGATTACCAAGTACTTGAAGACTAAATTCGCTAGCAAAACACGGAAGTTTCATGTCGGACTCAACTTCTACACCCAACGCAGCAGCCAACGCTAGTGGCGGCTCGCGAAGCTCCCAAGATTCCGAATCCCTCTTGCAACAGGCTGAAGTTGCGCTCAAGGAAGTCGAAGACTCCCTGCGCGGCCCCAAGGTCCAAAAGTACCGACTCGAAGAACTGATCGGCGAAGGTGGCCCCCCCGAAAAAGTCTCGATGGATCTGCTCCGAGACGTGACTCTTGACCTGAAAATCGAACTTGGACGCACTCGGATGCACTTGGACGAAATTCTGCAGCTGCGTAAAGGATCGGTTGTTACCTTGGATAAGCTAGCAGGCGACCCGGTCGACATTTATGTCAATGGTCGACTCGTAGCTCGAGGTGAGGTTCTTGTTCTGAACGATAACTTCTGCGTTCGAGTTGCGGAACTGGTAGGCAGCGATGCAATCCAATAGTTCGCTCTATCAGGTTTTACTGAGCGTATTCGTAACACTTAGCTTTACCTCTTGCTACGGAACTGCCTTGGGCCAGTTCAATTCCGATCCCAAACGCTCGGGCGGGATGACGAACGAACCAGCTGTCGTAAGACCTCAAGGGCATAGCTTGCAAACGAACTTGAACGGTAACCCAGTATCCAGGCTGCCTAGCAATTCGTTTCAGCCTCGAACTCAAGATTCCCAGGCCGCGTCTGCCCCCGAACCATTCAGTGTTCAGCCTTCCGGGCAACGCGTCTTCAATCAAAACATCCAACCATCCCAAAGCGACACTAGCCGATTCAATACCAGCACCGATCCCAATCAAAACGCCCCTGATGCAATGGTCCAGCCCGCGAGCTGGACAACCGAACCGGTCAGCCTGAAGAAGGATGCGGGTAAAATAGTCGAACCGATCGAGCTTAAACCTTCAAGCAAAGAAGCATTGAACAGTATCAGCAAGCCAAAGAGCAGCTGGGCAACCGCTCTGTCGATGATGTTTTCCCTGGCGATTGTCCTATGTCTCTTTTTCATTATCGCTTGGCTGTTTCGGCGCTCCCAACCAAACTCCATGGCAAAGCTCCCCTCAGAAGTGGTGCAGGTCATGGGAAGAACTGCGATGGCACCGCGCCAACAGGTGTACGTTCTTCGATTCGGAAGCAAAATGCTTCTCGTTAGCCACCAACCTGGGCAAACCCAAACGCTCGGTGAGATCACTGATCCGGAAGAAGTGCAACGATTGGCCGGACTTTGCGAAGCGAATCAACCCAACAGTATTTCGCATTCGTTCCGCGATGTATTGAGGCAAGTGGCAAGTGGCGGAAGCGACGTCGAATCCAGGACCTCCAGCCGACGGCGGTCCAATCTGAAGGAAGCGTAAGAGAACGCTTGGTGAAGGACCGGTCGAGTGCTAAGTCCGACTTATTTACTTTCCAAAGCTGCGTTTAGCTTTCGAATTCGAATCCGATTGCCAGCAGCCTGAGGCGATTTATCGAATTTATACTCTTCGATCGCTTCCTCTACTTTACCTTTTTCCTCGTACGCTCGTCCGACGAGGTAATGAGCTTGAGCGTGC
>CAITIF010000640.1 GCA_903892365.1 uncultured Pirellula sp.
CACCTTCGGCTACCCCACGCGACATAACGCTGTTTCTTGATAATGGGAACAATGGGGTCAGCAATCTGGCAGTCGCTCGCATGACCGTTGTGCCAGTTAACGATTCGCCATTGATGGAAGATGTGTCGCTCGCGGAAGTTATTGAGGATACTCAAGATCCCGCGGGGGCTCGCATTTCGACCACGGTCACTATCGGTTTTCTGGACGTAGACCAAAATGCCGTCTTGTCCGGTATCGCAGTGACTGCGAACCCAGCCCTCGCTTCGGAAGGGGTTTGGGAATATTCGGTGGATAGAACGGTATGGGTTTCCATCGGAACAGTAAGCCCAACAGCCAGCCTTTTGCTCTCAAGAAATACTTGGATACGCTTCAAGCCTGCGAGTAATTTCGACGCAGTGCCTGCACCATTGAGCATCCGGGGAATCGATGAGACCTACCTTGGAGCTTTTTCGACTCGAACCGTCCGTACCCGTTTTGATGTCACTCAAGCAGTCGCCAACGGACCGTTTTCTCTGTCGGATACGCTTTTGGACACACGCGTGTTGCCAGTGAATGACGCTCCGGTGGCACAGGTTGGACCAAGATCGATTACCGTTGATGAGGATTCTCTGCTGACCTTCAACATCGATAGCACTTGGTTCACAGATGTCGATGACCCGAACAGCTTGCTGTTGTCTGTCGTTCAAAGCAACGGCCAAGACCTGCCGGCCTGGTTAACGCTAAACGCTTTGACTGGTGTTTTGAGCGGCACGCCAACCAATGACAACGTTGGCGACCTCAACTTAGTGATCCGTTCGAGCGACCCTGCTGGACTTTCTGCTGAAATTCCTTTGTTTTTGACGGTGTTCAATACCAATGACACTCCAACCGGTGTTGTATTGGTCGGTAATAACGTTACGGAGAATTCCTCCAACGTTTTTGTGGGAACTCTGTTTGGAAGCGATCCCGATAGCACCGACACGGTTTCGTTTTCGATCTCGGATTCGCGATTTCAAATTCGGGGTAATCAATTGTTTGTAGCGCCAGGACAAGCTATCAACTTTGAACAAACTCCCTTCATTAACTTGAACGTTCGTGTCACAGACTCGGGTAGCCCTGCCCTATTCTTTGACCAAAACATTCGGCTCAATGTGATCGATGTGAACGAGTTCGCGCCCGCTCTTAGGCCGACGACCATTCGTATTCCTGAGAACCTGCCCGCTGCTTCGGCTGCCGGAACGCTGCTTGCCCCAGATGGTGATTCTGCTCAACGCGTGCGGTATCGATTTGTTGGCACTCCGCCGACCATGTTCACGATCAACCCGGAAACGGGACTTGTCTCACTGAAGACCGATGCAGTACTCAATTTCGAAACTACGGATTCGTTCCAATTCTTCGTTGAAGCGTTTGACTCCGGTGCTCCACAGCTGGCAACCACAGCGTCGGTCAATGTGATGATTGAGGATGTGAACGAATACGATCCGGTCATCACAACGGAATCGATCAGCCTGTCTGAATCACAGCCACCGGATGTCGTGTTCGCAACGATCCAAGCAACCGACCTGGATGTACGCCAAACGCTGGTCTATTCGCTGGTCGCGCCGGAATCACGATTTACGATTAATTCACTCACCGGCGGTCTCAGTCTTGTTCGCGGCGGATTGTTTGATTACGAACAGTCCACCACGACGACCTTAACAGTCCGAGCAACAGATCCTGCAGGGCGGTTCGCGGAACAAATTGTGACGGTCAACATCGTAGATGCGAACGATCCACCCACGGCTGCAACGATCCCTGTAACCTCAGTGCTTGCGAATGTAACCGGAGTCGACCTGGGGCTCATCACCATCAGCGATCAAGATGCTGGACAAGCTTATACAATCCAAGTGCTTGATGATCGTTTCATGGTACTGAACGGCCGATTGCTTCTAGCGCCTGGTAAATATGTTTCTGACTCCGATCCTGCCAATTTGGTGATTCCAATCATCGTGAAAGTGCTGGGACCAAACGGACTCTCCTACCCTCTGACGATCAATATCAGCCGAATCTCCAATCCAAAGCCCTGGCAAAATCCAACCAACCCATTGAATGTGGATGGGATTGGGGGCGTGGATCCGCTGGATGTTCTCGATTTGGTCAACGCGATCAATAGCAATCGCCAGGGGGTATTGCCATCGCCTCGGCCATCGTCCACGTTGAACGAAAGTTATTATGACGTGGACGGTGATGGATCCCTGAATCCGCTTGACGTGTTGGCCGTCGTCAATTTTCTTAACGGCGGATCCAATGCTCTGCCACCCGGTGGCGAAGGGGAAGGTGCTGCTCTTAGAAGTCCAAGCGATTTGTCTGTCGTTTCAGGCGACAAGGATGAGCAACTTGATGCATCAAGCCTATGGCTAGCCGCGTTCAACCAGCTTGAAGAAGAACGCCAAGGCACTCGCCGACGTCGGTAGTAGGGGGCATCATTTTGAGCTGTGGGCGCTAGTTTTGATTTCGTTCCTAGACGCCTACAGGGCCAGCATTGGATGTGTCGGGCTTCCTGCCCTTACAAAAATCGCAACATCGAAATAGCGCCCACTGCTCATGTGGATCGCTGTTAGCGGTCAAACTAGTGCGTAATCTTTCGGAAATGTTTGTTTGCCCATTCGGTGAGCTTCTCGCGAAAGATCTTCGAATTGTGCCGAATGTCGGTCGGTAGCTTTTTGGGGTAAACGACGACGCGTTCAACGGATCGAGATCGTTCGTTGGAATCGAGCAACTGGCGAACTTGATTAATGATCTGAGCTTTAGATATCTTGGAAGTTATCTTGGATCGCGGCCAAGGCTCCAAAATGATCGTAGGTGATTGTTCGTTCGCCTGGCCAACACCAACCAAAGCAGATCGGTAGATGGCGGGATGCGTGTTGACAACTGCCTCGATCGTTTCGGTATGCAATGTTCCGTGCTTGGTCGTGACGCGTTGTGATTTTCTTCCGCAAAACCAAAACCGATCTTGTTCGTCCAAATAGCCGACGTCCCCCATGCGATGCCACACCGTCCCGGAATCGTCCACTTTGTGCATCGCGTTTTGATCGGTGCGAGTCACGTAGCTTTTGCTAATGACATCCCCGCAAACCATCAATTCACCGATTTCACGTTCTGCAATAGGAATCGCTTGTTCCATGGTTTGAATCGGATCGTCCGTGATTCGGATGACCTTCCATCGAATTCCCGAGAAGCGATGTCCCACGCAAGTTCCTGCACCCGACGAGGTTAATGCAGATGTTTCTTCTAGGACTGTTCGCGATTCGATCGAAGCAATCGGAAGCGCCTCGGTAGCCCCATAAGGTGTATGCACGCAACCATCCGGATGGATCGCTGAGCGAATCTGCTTGAGAACTCGAGCAGGCACCGGAGCTCCTGCAGATAGTACCAATCGAAGCGACGGTGCTCTCCGGCCGCTGGTCTGACAGTAGCCGCCCACTTTGGTCCACAAGGCGGGCGAGCCAAACGACTGATTGATTTGCCATTGGTCGATTGCGTTCAGCAAACGAACCGGATCGACGTCAGCAGGTCGAATGGGGTTCATGTCGGGCAGAATGGTTGTTGTTCCCATCACGGCATTGAAGAGGCCAAAAAGTGGGAAACAGCTCAAGTCCCTTCCACCAGGTTGGATCGCGTAGTGCGAAGCCACTTGGTATATTTGCGAGTTGAATGTTCGGTGAGTGTAAAGAACTCCTTTGGGTGGGCCAGTGCTTCCCGTGGTGAAGATAATCGCTGCGGAATCGTCCGGTTTTGTGCCTGGGGACCGAAAGGCCGAAGGCGAAAAACGCTCCAGATCGGCCAGCGAAGGCACAGGCATACCGGGCCATCTTTTGCCAACGGTAACATTTAGCTTTGCGTTAGGGAATTGCGAATGAAAGATTCGCAGTACAGCATGAGCCATAGGGATAGCAAGAAAGCCATCGGGATTAGTAGCTGCTAAACAACGGATTAAGTTTCTACGCCCCATTCCCGGATCGATTAACACCAAAGTGGCACCTGTTTTTAGAACCGCAAAAACAAGCGCGATGAAGTCTTCCCCAAAACGAACCAGCAAACCAATGCGTTTGCCAGGACCAATCCCAAGGCTTTGTAGGCCAGCTGCGATCGAGCTAGATCGATTATCTAAATCTCGCATCGAAATCGTCTGATACGGTCGATTGTCACGAATGCGATGCGAACCCATGGGGGAAGCAATCGCGATGGTATCGGGAGAAAGGGACGCTTGACGGGATAGACGCAATCCAACATTTGCGTTTGCGGATGGTAGATCGTGCACAGAGATTTCTTTTGAGTAGGGCGATTTCTTCTAAGTAGGGCGTATTCAAGTCGGTTCAGCGTATTCTACTTGATTTGGATCTGGATCGATAAAGGCTTCATATCGGTCGGACTCGTATCGCTCGGCATTGGTAAGTCGATGCTTGTCTCGCGATACTTGGGGGGCCCAAATCCTCGTTTAGGATTGTTGGAGAAGCCGTAGCGTTCCAATGGTATTCCAAGGGCATTTTTGTCCAACTTTTGATTGTCATTCTGGTCATGATAGGCACTGACCGCAAGTGAAAACGATTCCCCTTCTTTGATTCGCTTTAGAGGTATATCTAGAGTTGAATCCCAAGTTGCTTGCCCTTTGGCGATTGCAACGATCTCTTTGACGATCGCAAAATCAGGATCATTAAAGCGGTCAGCTCCAAGAAAGATTGCGACACGACAGTTCCCCTCTGAATTCTGGAAACCTATCACTTCAATCGTGATCGGAATTTGAACTGAAGACGGGGAGTCTACCTGCTTTGTTGGCTCACTCAAGGATTTCGATTGCAAACGGTCCGAGCCCTGTTCGGCCATGGCGGTTTGGTTTGAGGTCGCCTGATTTGTGATTGGCTGTTTGTCACATCCAAGGCAAAGAGTCAACACACAACCAACGAACAACACGTTGACGTTTCGCTGGGCGAAATCAACCATCACAGATCCTTCAATTCAAATCCAAATCAAATTCAAAACAAACTTACAAAAAGACGCGGCGGTTGAATACAATCCACTCAACAACCAGCATGGCCAATCCGACCAGTAAAATCCATCGCCAAGTTTCTTGCCTTGCTTGCACCGTAGTTCCCGAGGCTGCGACTTTTTCATAGCCCATTTTCACGGTCTCTTCCGTCGCAAGATTGCTTTCCCTGGTTGAAAAAAGATTGACGCAAAAAGTTTCGATGGGTCTTTCCAGTCCGTCTGCAAAAACAGCGTATGGTCCAGGTTGATCCGTCTGAGTGAAAATAGAACGACTTTCATCTCCCCGCACGAGTTCAGATCTTGTGCCGTTAGGGAAGGCAACTTCAAAGTTCTTGAAACGGCTGGACAGTTGCAAACCGATGGGCCAGCCAGGTTGAACGGTTGGAGCCGAGGATTCTGTGATGCCTCCACCCAAAAATTCTACAGCGGAATAGACGAAAACTGGGAAGCTGGGTTTAATCCCCCAATTGGTGTTGTACTCAACTCCTTGGCCTGTCGCCTGAACGATGGAAAAGCCTAAGACTGCGTCTTGGAATGGGCCTCGCGATGCTATTCCAAACAAGGGACCAGCGTCACCGATCATCAAGATGTCTCCGGATTCGGGTGGCCTTACCGTTCGAGCTTCTACGATCCCAACCGATCCCATTTCTAAATACTGAGTCATTGGGTTGGAGCGATTCACGTCCAAGACAACAACGGGCCCTTGTAGTTCGCCAAAGCCCCAATTGCTTTGAGGTTGGGTAGTGGCTTCAGCGGATGATTCCGGTTTCGTCTCGGTGGAGATAGCTTCCGTCGTTGTCGGTGCTACATTGGATTCGCTGGTGGGCTCCCGTGGTGGCAGGCTGCCGATGAAAAGAGTGTTGGATTGTGGCAATGCAACGGGGGAACATTGATCAAAAACAATCAAATCATAAATGGAGCTACTTGCTGATTCGAAGTACTTCGGATCGGTCAGAAAAGAGATTCCTTCGATTTGTAACGAGGCAATTTGTTGGACTCTCGCTGTTTGCAATGCTGTTTCTAGGGCACTGTTGCCAGGCGTTACCAACAGGACGTTGATGGGTCTTTCCGGGCGGATCGCTGCATATGCGACGTTGTCTGCTGCTAGGCTATCCGCGTAGTCCAAGATTAATTTCAACTGCCCTTGCTCCAATTCGCTAAGCTCGAAAAGGAGCCCCGCTTCCGCATTGGGCTCAATCGTAACCGTTGATGCGTCCAGCAGTTTTCCGTCCAATTCCATCGAAGCAGTAAAACTGACTTGGCTCGACCCGTGATTCATGATTCGTGCAAACGCTTCGAGCTGATTCTCTTTGTCTTCGCTTCGCTGAACGGCAAAACTAACGATGCCAACATTAGCCGTGGTCGTTTCGCCGATGGGGATGTATTTAATTTGCAGTTTCCCGATATCCAAGTCGCCCAGATCGCTAAATCCGCCATCGCTAAGTAGGTAAACGGTGGCGGGCACCGCATCTGCCACTTGGATGTCGGTCAGATCTTCGAAACTGGAGCGGCCTGGATTGGCAAGTCCAGCGGCCGCCCGTAAAGCTTCCGTTAGGTCGGTGTTGTGCATTGTTGGTTGAATGGAATCCAAGGAGCTAAGCAATTTGTTTCGCTCTTTGGTGAACCCTTGCCGCACATCGGCGCGGTCGGAAAAGGCGATCACCATACCAACATCGTCGGAAGAGGTTTCTTCGATAAGTTCACGCACTCTTTTTTTTGCCGCATCTAACCGAGTGGGGTCCACATCGGTTGCTTGCATGCTGGCGGAATTGTCGACGATATAAATTCGGCGCTCGCCAACGCGATTTTGTCCGCTCCATCCAGGACGCAAACATGCAAGGATCAGAAGAGCTAGAAACAACAATTGCAGTAACAATAAGAGGTTCTTTCGCAGCCGTTGCCAAATGCTGTTCACATGCACATCCTCGACCGCTTTTCTCCAAAGCATAGTGCTTGGTACGGCGAGTTGCTTGCGTTTCAGTTTCAGAAAATAAAGACTGAGAACTGCTGGTGGAATGGCCAGTAGAATCACCCACTGCCAAGGGCTGAGCGTGCTGATCCAGTTCATCGTACCAGTCCTCTGCCACGCAGATATTCGTTGACTAGATTCTCCGCCGGTTCATCGCTTCGAGCTGGTACATAGGCGATGGCTCGTTTATTACAAAAAGTCTTAGCATTCTCAATAAAACCGGCGAGAGCTTGCTGGTAACGGTTTAGGAGAGAGGCAGAAATAGAAACTTCCCGTTGGTCGCCATCTTCGCAATCGATCAGCTTCAGATCCCCTTGAACATTGGGTTCCAATTCTTCGGGGCTCAAAACGTGAATCAAAAAAACATCC
>CAITIF010000641.1 GCA_903892365.1 uncultured Pirellula sp.
AGCCAATCAGCTTGAAAAGGAACTGACCAAGTACACCGAGAACATCAATCAACAGCAACAAACGATCACCAAGATTGAAACGGAAAAGCAAGCTCTTGTTCAGAGCCTCAATAAGAAGATTAAGGATAAAACAACCGAGCTGGACAAATCCGTCGCGATGAACGAAGACCTCCAGAAGCGAATCGAGAAGCTGAATCGCAAGCTTCAGGAGATCCAAGGTGAAGACTTCCAGTACGCTCAAGGAAAGATCACCAACGTGACCGACGGTGGCGATACGGTTTACATCAATCTTGGTTTCGCAGATCGATTGAAACCAGGCGTGACCTTTGGTGTTCTTGACGCGGATATCACGAAAGTTTCCGGCGTCAGCCCGAAAGCCAAGATCGAAGTGATTGCGGTGATCAACGAACGCCTTTCTCGCTGCAAAGTATTAGCAGATCGAGCAGCCACGACCATTTTGCAAGGCGACCAAATCTACTCGCCAGGCTGGCAGGCAGGAAAAGATGTTTTGTATGCATTGGTTGGAAAGATGGATATCGATGGCGATTCGGTTGACGATCGCGATACTCTTCGGGCTTTGATCGAGCAGAACGGTGGAAAGGTTGTTGCAGAACTACTTCCCAACGGAGAGCTCAAAGGAAACCTTAGCATCGATACCAATTGGCTTGTCATCGGCGAAGATTTTCAGCCTAAAGCATTAGCAGAGGATGGAAAGCTCGACAATGCAACATCCATTGCAGCCAAAAAGCGAGGCGAGATAGAGCTGCAAGCAAAGGCTCTGAACATCGGACGCATGAACCTCGACAAGCTTTTGAGCTATCTTCGAGGCGGAAAAGCGGGCGAAGTGATGCCGATTGGAACTGGTCTGCGAGCTAAAGCAGAGGACTATCGAAAGCCTGCTGCTGGGGGTGACAATGCGGGTCGAGTTTCGGAGCTGTTCCAAACGCGAGACGGTGGCATTAGCCGCAGTGCACCAAAGCCGTAGTTTGATTATCCATGGGTGCTAGCCGAGATGGCACCTGCTTTGTTATCACCGTTTAAAATCAATATCGAATTTCGATCAAGGAATGCCGCTGTTCGAAGAAATTGGTAAGCCATTTCGGTATTCGAAATTCCTTGTTCGGTGTTCTGGATTCAGGCCAGTTAGAAACTGAGCCGCAATCGTATCCGACTCACTCTGGTCGGGTGCTGCAGACGTGCTCGATCATTCCGGCGGATCTTCATCTTGATGGCGCTGCATTCAATGTTGTGGCGCTTTGCTTGTGGCTTCGGCTCTGCATAAGGATTAACGCCCGCAAATTGCCCGCATAATCCGCAAACAAAAATTCTTCCGTGGAGCGGTACGGCGTTTGTATTCATTCCCCTCGGGCAAGTGGCCCAGTCGAATCAAGATTCT
The DNA here is from genome assembly GCA_903892365.1 of uncultured Pirellula sp. GTDB lineage: Bacteria > Planctomycetota > Planctomycetia > Pirellulales > Pirellulaceae > JBKCUI01. Next base: position 1,397 of record CAITIF010000641.1, read on the forward strand.
TTGGGAATAGAATAAGGGGGTAGGTCATGTTGATTGGAACGAGTGCATACTCAGGTCGTGTCAGATTCTTGGCAATGATGGTCTTATGGAGCTCGTGCTTGGTGCCATCGTTGTTTGCGAGTGTTTGGTCATGTGCTGTTGGCGATGCCCGGGCGGTTCGTCGAAAAACGGAAGATGTATCCGAGCGATTGAACGAAAAGTTTCCGTTTAGCATCGCCTGTCATCCAGCCGCGCAGCTTGACAATGCGGCATGCCAACTGGTTGATTCGGTATCGCGAGGAGCGCCTTGGCACCAAGTTCAAAGTTCGCTTCAACGAACATGTGCCTTGGCCGGCCAAGTCAATGCGCTTGTGAATGCCGATTGCAATGTGCGTAATGACCGACGAACTCGGGACCATTTGAATGAACTTTCGCGTCGTCTTGAGCGATTGCGATGCAATCTTGATAAAGCCTACGCAAAGACTCAGCCGGTGTTCTGTGAACCACCTCGTGCTCGGCGACAAGTACCAGGGATCATTCTTCGATCGCACGGTTCGTTGCATGAGCCGTTCGCACCGAGTCCTTTTCCCAGCACTTATGATTTCGAATCGTTACCCGAATCGAGATCTTATGAATTCCAAAATCCAAACGCATTTCCAGAGGATCGCGAAATTGGTCCGATTCAATACCGAGATGACCGCAACGAAATGGCTCGTCCATCGCGAGGTCAAATCTTCGCACGGATCGGAATGGAAGTTCTGCGAGCCGTCGCTGACTAAACCGCTGAATTGGACCACTTGATGGTTGATGAACTGGTTTTGACGCCGCTTCACGGGAGCGGCGGTCGAGCGACAGCCTTCACATGCTCTGCGTTTTGAGGATTACGGAATTCGATACTAAATGCGTGCAGCGCGATAGGTGATTCGCGTTCGCCGGGGACTGCATCTTGCCAACGAAAAGGGCTGCCATACAGCGAGTCTCCTAGGATCGGGAATCCATGATGGGCGAACTGCAAGCGGATTTGATGCATTCGCCCCGTCTCAAGCTCAATTTCCACGGTGCTCACTTTTTGAAGATTTGCCCCAAGTGTCATTTCGGAATCGGCAACGACTTGAAATGCAAGGATTGCTTCTTTGGCGCCCTCGGTATCGGCCGAAACAATCTCGGCTTTGGCTTCATTGGGGATCTTGCGGATCCAATCGATCCAGCGGCCTGATCGTTCTGGTATTGTAGGGATAGTTGCCTGATACTGCTTGCGAACCGTTCGAGCCGCAAACTGGTCGCTAAGCCGCCGCAGTGCGCGTTGGTTTCTAGCGACCACCATGACGCCTGACGTAACGCGATCTAATCGATGAGGCATACCAATGAATGGAACTGGCCCGGTGGGGTCCCGTTGTTGCAACTGCTGAACCAATAATGTCTGGACACTTTCGATTCCGGGGACCGCTTGGGTTAAAATCCCTGTCGGCTTGTTGATCACAAGGAACCAAGGGTGTTCAAGCAAAATTTCGATCATCATGGTGTTCGATCAACATGGTGTTCTTCGTGCAAAAAAAAACGAGAAGCACCGGCCACGAATTCGAGTCATCATGACTACGACTTCATAGTGCTTCTCGTTAACATTCATGTTCTAGTATTTGTGGTACCTAGGTCAAGACGTAAAAACGCTTCAACTGCAAAAGATATTCTTCACTCGATCGAATCACATTATGTCGTCCTCCTACTCATCATCTGGATCATCAGCATCGTCATTGCCGGAGCCAGAGCCTGAATCTCAATCTTTATCGACCACCGAATCACCACGCGAATCGATTCACTTTGTGACCGGCAAGCTTGCCGAAGCCTCGCTGCGGGAAATTGTTGCATCGCTTGCGAGCAAACAGTCCTTCGAATACTCGATCGAAGTTTTACCCATTACCGTCGCAGCTTTGATGACTCCGAAGTGGTTACTGAAGCATATGCGGATCCCACCAGGGGCATCGCGAGTGATTCTTCCTGGGTATCTTCAGACAGGGATCGACGCAATTCGATCCGCAATTTCAACTCCAGTTGAATGCGGCCCAAGAGATGTGCGCGATCTTCCTTTGCTGTTCGGGAAGAAGCGATTCAAAGGGGAAGACTATGGGCAGTATTCGATCGAGATCATTGCTGAGATAAACTATGCACCGCGACTCACCGTTGCCGCGCTCATCGAACAAGCAAAGGTACTGATTGGCGATGGAGCGAACCGGATCGATCTTGGATGCGAACCGGGAGTGCGTTGGTCTGGGTTGGCGGATGCCGTCAAGGCACTTTACGATGAAGGCATACCGACCTCGATCGATACGTTTGACATATGGGAAGCAGCAACTGCAACGAAGGCTGGTTCTTCTCTTGTCCTGTCCGTGAACAAGACAAATCGCGAGGCGTCGGTCGACTGGGGGTGTGAAGTGGTGGTGGTTCCCGACGACTTAAGCGACTTCATGCCGGG
>CAITIF010000642.1 GCA_903892365.1 uncultured Pirellula sp.
AAGTCTCGAACGTATAAGTCCAAAGTTCCTTACCGGTTTTCAAATCGAGACATTGGACAACACCTTTCTCTTTCATCGGTCCTTCCACTGCCGACAGAAATACTTTGTCCCCTTGAATGACCGGCGTGGACTGACCGTACCCGATTAGCTCCTTTTGCCACGCAATGCCTTGCGACGCAGACCATGCGGTAGGTAAGACCGAATCGACTTGCGACGCTCCACCATTGCGGAAGGACGTCCAATCAGCCATTACGTCCGAACCGAAAGCGAAACACCCCAAGGCTACCGCGAGGGAATTGCGCCACGAAATGCATTTGGACATTGTAAATACCTTTTCTCGATCAATTTGCACGTTGATGATTCCAGGATCGCCGGAAACTCGAAGTTTAGCGATCCGTACTTTTAGCGGCCAACAATCATATGCATTCGTTATGCAAAAGCAATTCAATTGAATTTTTGTTGATCTCTATACTTTTCCTCGTCTGGCTTATTGCTCGTGCGAGTTATTCTGGCTCCCGGTTGAAAACTACTTGAACTTAATCCAACCCGACACCTTACCATCGAAACTCACTTCAGTCTTATCGCCCAGAGGCTGTTGCATTGGCAAGTCGGTTCCTGGATTGGTTTCGAAACCGATCGAGCTGATCATTGCCTTGGTTCCTACCGACTGAATCAAAATCATCAAGCGAAATTCAGCACCTCGCAGGATCCATGTACGCGAGTCGAACTCTTCGCAGCGCCAGCCAGCTTGCTCTAAATCGTTTCGAAGGGAACGAGCTGCATCCGGTGGGAGATGAATCATTAGGCTGTTCAAGTTCTTTAAGATTCGTCCAGCGTCATAACGAGGCGCAAGAAAATCTCGTCGCAGAATACGATCACTATCCGAAGACTCATCAGGAAAAAGTGCCGGTATGAAGTCAACATGGGTCTCACTAAACCACCAAAAAGCATCCGCAGCAGACGGTTGATTGCGGAACAGTGAGTGATACCAATTGACTGCAGCTCCGTCGCGGTCAAAGTCCCATTGATTCAGAACACGAGTAAAACTGTCGGGTGAATCTTTCGTCAGCAAACCTTGCAGGACATCCAACTCTCCCACCTTCTCCACACTCCAGCCCACGCCGATCTTGCCAACCGGTTCCCCCAATTTGTTTTCAGGTCCCAAAAGCTCGAGGTAGGTGTCACGCCCTCGCAGATAAATGGACTGGCATTGACCGTCTACCGCTAGGAACTTCGGAAAGCCTTGATCCGATGCGGCGAACTGATTCAACAGAAAATCGGAAGCTCGTAGTGCGTCGAAATCCGCCTGACTCAATACGACATAAAGATGATTGAATTTCACCTCCGGCGGTCGAGCTTCGGCAGCACTCCAACTTGCGATCTCAGAGTCCAGTTCGGCCTCGGTCTTGGCTGGCAGCTTAGCAAGCAGGTGTTCAGGATGGCACTTGCTGTCGCCGTTATCCATCCAGTCGCGCAGCAAGCCACTTGGATTCTTCTTTGGAGCTGTATACTGAGGCCGCAGTCGTTTGTACTCGGACAAGAGCACGACTGCGCGTCGCTGTAACGCGATATCTTCGGGGGCTGGCTTACTGAGCTTTGGGACTGCATAGACGAAACGCCCTGATCGACCAGCGAAGGTAGCGACCTGCCTGAAGTCACGCTCAACAAACTCTCCGGAAGTGCGTTGGTGCATCCCGGCCGTAACAAAAAAATCGATAGCATGCTTCGGATAACCAAAGACCAATCCGAATCCGCGCCAGCGATCATCGGGTTGCCGAGTTCGTTCAATGGTCATCATGATTTCGTTGGGTGGTGTATTAACCGAGATACCCCAGCGAGCAAAAAACTCACTCTCGCGCTCGATCAAATTCTTTAGGCTCGGAACGTGCACAACATAGGCCGAAGCATAGCGTTGCCCAAACTGCAGCGACTCGTACACCAGCACGTCGGCGAAAAACATGCCGGGCACATTCCAGCTTCGAAGCGCCGCTCGCACTTGTTCAATCTCCGTGAGCTCCGCAGGGTCCACAGAAAAATAGCCACCCCAAAATCCCTCCGATACTGGCTTCAACTGACCGACTAGCGTATAAAAGGCCTCGCTATCTAACGCTTTAAGAAGCAGTTCCTCCGATAGCAGTTTTGCTTTGTCCTCTAACAATTCTGTCGCGAAAAAATCATTGCGAGGTACAGCGTCAAGTGTCCGCGGTGACACGACCTGCTTCGCGACATAAGGCGTTGCTTCCTGCGCGGCTACACGGGGCAACCACGCGAAGCTCGCCCCATCGACCACAATGAAAAGCAGAGCAAACTTGATGAAGTTCCGTACTTTGTCGATCAAATGTTGATTCATATTTCTCGCCCGCAAAGTGGTACTCCAACTTCTTTCCTTGCTATGCCTGTAGATCCTGACACTATGTTGATTCGAGTGAGGCGAGCAAATCTTCGACGGTGCGGTTCCACTTGGGAAACGGGTCGGAGAAAGAAGCCCATGCGGCTGGTCCGAGTGCCAGTTCTTCATCGGCCAACAAGCACTTTTGCAGCGAATCGTAGATCTCTAAATCATCCATTTCGATGCCGATAAAGACCAATTCTTGACGACAATCGCCCACGTCTGGATTCCAGACCTTTTCGATCGAGTCACGAATCTGCGGAATGTCGGGCCAATGAGTTTTCGGAATAGCTGCCCACCAGAAGCCACCAAAGTCCAACCGAGCCATAATGCCAGCTTGCGACCAGACACCGATCTTGTCGAGACGACTTGCCAACCAAAAGAATCCTTTGGAACGCAGGATGCCGTGCCAGTCTCGACTTAAACGATCGTAGAAGCGAGCGGGATGGAACGGACGCCGCGCGCGATAGACGAAACTATGAACACCATATTCTTCCGTTTCGCTTGCACCTTCACCACGCAGTGTTAATTGCCAGCCCTTAGATTGCTTGGCAATCTCAAAATCAAAGCGGCCCGTGCCGAGAATGCTTGAGGGATCGATCTTCCCAAACTCGCTTCGCAACTTGATTGAGTAGGGATTCAGCTGATGAATCAGCGACTCAATTTTTTGCACGGTTGCTTCATCCACGGCATCCGTCTTGTTGAGGACGACGACATTCGCAAACTCGACCTGATCCATCAGCAAATCAGCCACGGTGCGCGTGTCTTCTTCGTTGACCGCTTGCCCCAAACTTTGCAAATCCTTGCTCATCTGCATGTCTGCCAGAAAGTTAGCGCAGTCGACCACGGTCACCATGGTGTCCAGCTCGGCAATCTCCGAGAGAGCTACTCCATCGCCCATGGCGAAAGTGAACGTATCGGCCACGGGCGCTGGCTCGGATATGCCGGTAGATTCAATCAACAGATAATCAAAGCGCCCTTCCTTGGCCAAGTTCGCCACCTCCAGCAGCAAGTCTTCGCGAAGGGTGCAACAGATGCAACCGTTCGTCATCTCGATCAGTTTTTCGTCGGTTCGACTTAACCTTGCATCGCCGCCGGCAATCAACTGCGCGTCGATGTTCACCTCGCTCATGTCATTGACAATCACAGCAACGCGCAAGCCTTGGCGATTGCAAAGGACATGATTGAGCAACGTCGTTTTGCCTGCCCCCAGAAATCCAGACAATACAGTAACAGGCAATCGTTTCATCGTGAGCTAGCGAGACCGCTCTTTAAAAATGGAGATATGAAAACCAAATGCGAGGTGCACATCGTAGCACGCCCGGTGTGCATTCGGAATGCATATGCACAAGCATATTGAGTTCGGGCAATGGAAGACGGAACTCGCTCCCTGCACTAGGAGCTTGTTCGTTGCTGCAGCTAAGAAATGACATTGGGAATGCAACCAACAGAGCGAAAGAACAAAAGTGCTTTCTCATGAAAAGCAATTCCGTAAGAAAAATCACAGCTTACGAAATCGGGTGATGGTGGGATATCGGAAAGCCAACGCCACCGATAGGATTAGCCCTCATTGATCCTCGCTTTTGGTGATCTGAGCGTTGATCGTAGGAAACATTGAGACCGCTCGTCGATACGCCGATGGATCGCGTTGTTTCATTCGGACTAGCTCTCTCTCTGCGTCGGGTAAGGGGCAAACCCTCATGAAGTTGATGATGGGCATTCGCACTAACGATTGACTAACATCCGATTCGTCGAAAAGCTTAACAAGCTTAGGCAAGCTCTCCCAATGTTTCCATCGCGCTAGGTTGGCAATCACAAAGTCAGCAGAGTCAGGATCGTTCAAAATCAATGCCATCGATTGAGCGACTCGAGATACCGGGACTTTAGCGATATCGTCCCCCAGAACGCGCAATGCACTGATCGCTGTGTACTTGAGACTTTGCGATGCATTTCGATTGTCGAGAATCAGTTTGTCAATGCGTTCCAGTCCATGGCCGCGAATTTCGTTCTCAGCAGCGATACTGCAGTAAGCTGCAATCGATGCAGCTAACCATATGGGGTGCTCGTTCATCGTCGGTAAAGCGTCGTCACTCGCGCGTAAGGCGAGTGATTTTTCAATATGCGGTAACGCAAGTTCCTCAAAAAGCGCCACATACTCGGCTTTGCCAAGCTCGGCCATCAGCATCCAATAAAAGCACTTGCTCTTTGGAGAAACGGACTGGTCAGCCAGCCGACGCGAAATCTCGTTCAAGTCAACGTGATCGCGAAATGCCTTGCTGCGCATCGTCGTCAACGAAGCTCGTGCGCATTCGTTGTAAGCGTCGTCCCTCACCAGTGCATCTTCCGAAAGGAGATGGTCGAAGAAGTAAATCAATCGCTGCTCCTCGGTGGATTCTTTTGGTGGCGTGTTCACCAAATACTGTTTGGATGCTTTCGACAGCAGCAACGGACTAGTCCACGCCAGTTCCATCGGTTCGGTCGCG
>CAITIF010000643.1 GCA_903892365.1 uncultured Pirellula sp.
GACGAATGGCAGTCCTATGACATTGTTTATCGGGCCCCGCGCTACAAGGCCGGAAAGATCCAGGAACAAGGAAACATTACTGCATTTTTGAACGGGGTCGTTGTCCAAAATCACATCGCGTTCCAAGAGCCAAGATCGCCGTATACTCCCTATATCTATCGCGAGACTCCCTACACTCTTCAAATTCTTGAAAGTCTCAAAAAGACGGATCGTGGTCCTTTGTACCTTCAGGACCACCAAAGTCCTGTTCGATACCGAAGTGTTTGGATACGACCGCTCGACGACGAATGCGGGATCTTTGAACCAAGCGGGCTTAAGTAATCGAGTACTATCAGTTCATTTGCCTTGATCGGGCGAATTGCCTTGAATCGCCTTCTTCAGTGCATCGCGTAAGGGGCGTCTGGGAGTGGATTCGGGTTTGGGTATCGAGTTTTTCGCAGCATCTTGGTCTTTCGCAGCATCTGGAGTTGACTGGGATGATTCCCGATTTTTAGCGCGGCGTTCTCTTATCTGTTTCACAAGATCAACAGCCGCCGATATCGCTTGGTCTGCTTGCCCCTCGGTAACGCCGCTTAAGGCATCGACCACGGAACTCACGACGGGCGCCTCGCCCTGCAACTGGCCTGCGATCAATGCTAGAACCGCAGCGGAATCGCCTCGCATGGTTTCCCACTTCACTTCCGGCTGTTCCAAAGTACCACCAATTGGCAAAATGACTTTGGGGACACCGAGCTTTTTCACCGATTCACGTCGCGCAAGTTGCTCAATTGGAACCGGGATTTCGATTCGCAAATCGAGCGATTGATCGGCAAGACCAACGTACCCCTCACTTCCCAGTTGCAGCCTTGAATCCAGCCTAGGCAGTCCCGCTTCCAGCCCCGAATGAAAGACACGCTCGTCTTGAACTTGGATCAATATCTGAGAACCGTCAACAAATACGATTTCGTGATTGGCCTCTTTTTCTCGAAGACGCGCAATTGCATCCAGGGCCCCAACAATTAGCGGTTCCGACGGACCGCTTCGTACTTCATGAAGCGTCAGGGTTGCTTGACCACGACTTTGCTGAGGTCGCTCCAGGGGGATAGAAATCTCCTGGCTTGTCAAGGATAGCCGCCCATCGAACCAAGCGGACTTTGCTAAGAATGGAATGGCCTTATCCAGACCGAGGCCAATCAGTTCCTGAGTGATTTTCACCTCGTTCAAAATATTGGCGGGTTGGACAATTACTTTCGGCTCGTCGCTGATTGCTGAATACAAAAACTCAATATCAAACGGGGGGACTACTTCCATCTCTGCCAGGTCCGCCTGGGGAGCCACGTAAACCGATAACCCTTGAATAGCAACGTTGAGGTCCAGTTTCGCAAGAGGTTTCTCAGCGACTGGCTCTTTGGGCGATGGTGCCCCCTGGACCGAATGGATCAGACGTTCAAGATTGGTGCCATTTTCCAACAACGTAATGTCGATTCTGGGCTTCTTGATTTCGACCCTACCCAGGTTGCGACCATTCCAAAGAAACCCCAATAATCCTCGATTGCTTTTTATGGATTCAATCGAAACGATGGAAGGCTCCGAGTCCGATACGTTCGGGGATGCGGCTTGTTTGATTGAGATACCGCGGAACTCAAGCGGAGACAGCCAGTTGAGACTGACGGAGTCGATAGTAAGGACAAACTTTTCTTGCGCGAGCCTTTGGATCAGAGGTTCATAAACCCATTTTGAACCCAATATGGATGGCAAAATCAAAACGAATCCGACCAAAACCAAAGTCAAAGTCAGTAGAACAATTCGTCTTTTTTTTCTTGGGGATGGGACATTCTCGGCGATGGAGAGGGGTCGAGCCTGCGGCAACATGGTATTTTGAGTAGGACTGTGTTGAATTGGAAGTAGGGGCGACTTGCCGCCACTCCTACACTATAACCGATCTGAGTTTTTATTCCTTCGCCATTGCAAAGCACTTCCATGCGATTCAAGTTCACTGCCCTTGCTGTTGCTCTTCTGTTAATGTTCACTTCCGCTTGCGACGTTCCACGGC
>CAITIF010000644.1 GCA_903892365.1 uncultured Pirellula sp.
GCTCGTCAAGGAATTGTTCACGGTCACTTCAAAGTGAACGGCGTCAAGGTAACCAGTCCATCGTACATGTTGCGACCTGGTGACGTTTTGGAGATCCGTAGCAACGAAGCGATTCGGAACCTCTACCGTGGCATCATTGCGAACAATTCGCCAGTGCCTTTGGAGTGGGTTTCGCTTGACAGCGAAGGCTTGAAGGCGATCGTTCAGGGAAATCCTGGCCCGTCTGACATTTCTTTGCCAGTAAACGCAAACATCGTGGTTGAATTCCTGTCTCGATAGTTTCTCTAGCTTGCTGTTTGTCAAATGCACTCTCCTGTTGTTGTTTTGGGCGGCGGGCCCGGCGGTTATGCGGCAGCCTTTTTGGCTGCCGATGAAGGCCTTGAAGTTGTCTTGGTGGAAGCTGAGTCGAAGCTCGGGGGAACCTGCTTGTTACGGGGGTGCATTCCGTCCAAAGCTTTATTGCACGTTGCAAAAGTGCTGGGCGAAGCGCAAGCGATGCATGAGGAGTGGGGAGTCGATTTTGGCACGCCCAAAATCGACATCGATAAAGTTCGAGCCCGCAAAGAGAAAGTCATTGAAACTCTGACTGGCGGTCTTGGGCAGCTTGCCAAACGCCGGAATGTCAAGGTGATTCGGGCTCGCGGAAAGTTCGAGAACTCGACCACGTTGATCTTGGAAGGATCAGATCCTTCGATCCCCGAAGGGGGGCGATTGACGTTTGACTATTGCGTGGTTGCAACGGGAAGCGTCCCTGCGATGCCGCCCGCGTTCAACATTGGATCTTCTCGAGTGATGGATTCGACCGGAGCCTTGGCCCTGGCCGACATTCCTGAAAAGCTGCTGGTCATCGGCGGTGGCTATATCGGACTTGAGATGGGAACGGTTTACGCCCATCTGGGGTCCAAAGTTTCCGTGGTGGAGTGGACGGACGGGTTGTTGCCTGGGGCCGATCGTGACTTGGTAAAGCCTCTTCACAATCGCCTGAAGAAACTTCTAGATAACCGTATCTTCCTGAATACAAAAGTTGGCTCTCTGGCCGAAGTGGACCAGCAAATTGAAGTCACTTTCGAAGGGCCTGGTAAATTTGGTCATGAGCGATTCGATCGCGTTTTGGTTAGCGTGGGACGCAGACCGGTCACTCAGGGGCTCGGGCTAGAAACGACCGGCGTTCAAGTCAATCAAAAAGGCTTCATTGTTTGCGATCGGCAGCAGCGTACCGCAGACCCGCATATCTTCGCGATTGGGGATGTGGCAGGGGATCCAATGCTCGCTCATAAGGCAAGCCATGAAGCGAAGGTTGCGATCGAAGTTATTCTGGGCAAGCCTGCTGTGTTTGATAAAGCCGCAATTCCGGCAGTGGTCTTTACCGATCCTGAAATTGCATGGGCTGGCCTTACCGATGATCAGGCAAAACGTGAAGGTCGCAAGGTCGACATCGAAGTTTATCCTTGGGCAGCCAGCGGCCGCGCTCAAGCGCTCGGTATCACGGATGGGTTCACGAAATGGCTGGTCGATCCTGAAACGCATCGCGTTCTCGGTTGTGGAATCGTGGGTTCCGGAGCCGGCGAGTTGATTGCGGAAGCAGCGCTTGCTATCGAGATGGGATGCGAAATTCGAGATATTACCGAAACAGTCCATCCGCATCCTACGCTTAGCGAAACGTTGATGAACGCAGGCGAAGTGCATTTCGGTACGGCAACTGAAATCTACAAGCCAAAGCGACATTCGTAAGGCGATTCCATTCTATTCGCCCATCCGGCTGCGAAATCTTCTCTGGGGGATTTGATGACCCAATCGCCAAATCTCTCTCGACGTCCCACGGTTGGCGGGATCGTGTTGCAACATTTGATCGTCTTCTTGATCTGTGTTGTGTTCCATGGGGGCGTTACTTGGATGGCCCCCGCAACATGGATCACCTTCAATCGCTCCGAAGACATCGTCAGTTGCACCGCCCGCACCTGTGTTTATTTCGTTGTTCCCTATCGGGTTCAGCGGCTAGATCATGTGGAAAGTATCGAGCAGCATGAGCGAACCGGCGGCAGGAAAAGAGAAAAAAAGCTTGGACGCTACACCGGCAAAACGATCGAAGTGGATGGTGAAGGGTTTCTTGAGATCCACGGACCTCGGGATCCATGGATCGAAGTAAGTGTATCGCCTGCTAGTCTTGAAGCAGTGGCTAGGAAGGCTAGCGACTTCTTGGCTTCGGCCGACACTAAATCCACAACGCTGTTTGCGATAGCCAATTGGAAGTTTGGCGGCTTGATGGGCGGTGTTCTGACAGCCTTGACCGCGTTGTATGTGTTTGGGTACACCTTGGGGCTAGTCAAGTGGCTGTTCACTCGACTGAAAAGATCGGTCGCTCCGTCGCAGTAAGCTAGTTCGTGGCGAGCGAGCAAGTTCGCGTCGGGCGAGTAAGCGTCGCGTTAGCTAGCGCTGAAGGTGGTGATTGACTTTACGATGGCGCAATCGTCCGGGAAGGTGTGAAATGCTTGGATGCAGAGTCTATTTTCGTGTTCATCCACGTGCACGAAGCTGACGGCTCCAAAGGCGATGCGTCCACTAGAATCAAATGATTGCACCAGTTCATTTTTGCATTGGCTTGATTGCAATTGGTTGTGAACCATCCAGAACATTTCCGTGGAAACATGTTCCAATTCAAACTGAGTTTGGTAGGACACGCCACGTTTTCCCTCGACGTGTTCCACATTTTTGCCTTTGAGGTTCGAGCTCACCAGGCGTCGGCGTTGAGGCAGCAGTTGGTTGGCGGAGCAAACCACTTCTGTCATCACTAGTGGGCCGTTGCTGAATTGGATGATATGTCCATCGCTTGTGATGTCGATTCTGGCTGAATACTTTTTGCGAAGGATTTGGCGTGTTCGGTAGATACTAAAGAGTTCGGGGTGAATCGATCGTCCAAAAACGTAAAACGCATGCTCGGCAACTGTCGGTCGGATCGATAGCACGAGGAGAACCTTGCAATTCGAGTGAACGGAATCATCTTGCTGGATGATGGATCTACAGCCGGGGATTATAGTACGCGATTTATAACCCATCCAATATCAACTTGGCAACAATTTGTCCCCGAATTCTTTTTCGTCCTTTATGCCTCTATGGTGTTGACATGGCTAAAGCCTGCTCTTTCGCTCCAAGAACACTCGGCAATGCTCTTGGTAAAAGCTGTCATGGGGGCGGGAACATCCGTTATCAAATGGGCTCAATTCAAGTATCATGAAGGTCGTTCCATGACGTAGGAACCTGATGTGTTGCGTAGTCTCTCAACAACCACGACGATCCAGTAATGAAGATGCACATAGTGATGGCAACCGCGGAAGCAATTCCGTTTGCGAAGACGGGCGGACTTGCTGACGTTTGCGGAACCCTGCCGCTGATGTTGGCCGAGCAAGGTCACAAGTGCAGCCTGTTCTTGCCTGCGTACCGTCGAGCGCTGTCGAGCCATGCGCAGATCATCGACACGCATATCTCGTTCGTTGTCGAGATAGCAGGCAAGTCGATGGCAGCTAGGATATTGAAGACTTCGATCGGTCCTGCTGAGAACCCAGTGGATATTTATCTTGTCGATCAACCGTTATACTTTGATCGCGATCATCTCTATGGTGATCAGCATGGGGACTATCGAGACAATTGCGAACGGTTCTGTTTCTTTTCTCGATGTGTTGTGGAAGCGATCGAACGGCTGAAGATTCAGATCGACATTATTCATTGCCATGATTGGCAGGCCGCGTTGATCCCAGCTTACCATAAAACCAACTTCGGAAACTTGGCTTGGTATTCGCAAGCCGCGTCGGTGATGACCATCCATAATCTCGCGTACCAGGGGCGATATTGGAGCCACGACATGAGCCTTACTGGGCTGGACTGGACGTACTTCAATTGGCAACAGATGGAGTTTTACGGAGACCTTAATCTGTTGAAGACCGGGATTTCTTTTGCCGACTACATTACGACGGTAAGCCCTTCGTATGCGCATGAGATTCAGCAGCCCATGCATGGCTGTGGATTGGACGGTACGCTTCGTGCGCGTGCCGATCGAATCTCCGGAATTGTCAACGGCGTTGATTATGGAGTGTGGGACCCCTCGCACGATCAACATTTGCCCGCGAACTTTTCGATCGACAATTGGAAGCAAGGCAAGGCAGCTTGCAAACGAGCCATGCAAATGGAGATGGGGTTACCTCCAAGCGAAACAACGCCCATGATTGGCTTGATTGGTAGACTGGCGGAGCAAAAGGGTTGGGATTTGGTCAAGCCGTTGCTTGAGTTGTACGTCGACGCGTTCGATGCCCAATGGGTCATTCTTGGGAATGGAGAGGCCCGGTTCGCTCATTCGCTCGCGGAATTGGCGAGACGACGCCCGGATCGGGTTGCAGTGAGGCTCGAGTTTTCGGATCCGCTTGCTCACCGAATTGAAGCGGCCAGCGATATGTTTCTGATGCCAAGTCGCTACGAACCATGCGGCTTGAACCAATTGTATTCATTACGCTACGGGACGGTTCCTGTCGTGCATGCAACGGGGGGCCTTATCGATACGGTCCAGCCTTTTTCGCCGTCCGGACATAATCACTCTGGTGATTTTAACGGTCAGGCAAATGGATTCTCCTTTTTGCAGTACGATCTGGAATCCTTGAAGGAATGTGTCAGCCAGGCGATCGATACGTATTCGCGTGAACCGCAGGTTTGGGATACACTGGTAACGCATGGAATGACGCAAGATTGGTCGTGGACCAATAGCGCACTAGCATACGAAACTGCTTACCGACGAGCGCGTGAATTAGCCGTCACGAAGGAGTAAGCGAAAATCGATCGGCAAGAGCCATGAATGAAACAAGATACGACTGGCTGACCGATCGATGGGTGATCTTCGCCCCCAATCGAGAAGAGCGACCAGATCAATTTAAACTCAACACACGAGCTGTGCCATCTGGTGGCATTGAGTGCCCGTTTTGTGTTGGCTTTGAGCACGAGACGCCTCATCCAACCTTGGTTTTGCCTGAATACGATTCTGATGCGACCACCAACAATCGCAAGTCTACGAACGATCCAGCTAGGAATCTTTGGAAAGTTCGCGTCGTCCCCAACAAGTTCCCGGCGGTGCCCAGGACCTGTTTGTCGGATTCGCTCGAACATGCCATGGAAGATCCTGGCACCTGTTCGGAGCGAGTCCAAAATCGCAAGCGTTCAGCGGGCCAAGCAGACTTAAGTCCTCAAGCTTCCACTGCCACTTTGAATAACTCGCAGATCTTTCAGCGACGGCAACCGCGAGGCGGCCACGAAGTGATTATCGAATCGCCGCACCATGTCGGCAGTATTACCACCTTAGCCGTCGAACATATCGCCGTTGTCTTTGAGGCATATCGTCGCAGGCTACTGTATTGGCGAGCGCAGAGCGACATACGATACGCGGTGGTGTTCAAGAATTTCGGAGCCGATGCTGGAGCATCTCTGTTTCATTCTCATAGCCAGCTGATCAGCCTGGATTTTGTGCCTCGCGATATCGAACGAATCCAAGAGAGATTAGCTCTTTATTTGCGTCAATTCGGTAGCTGCTATCTTTGTGAGATGATCGAAGAAGAGGTGCTGCGCGGGGAGCGAGTCTTGTTGGAGACAGAGCACTTTGTCGCGATCTGCCCTTTTGCTTCCCGGTTTCCATTTAGCTTCTCCATTCTGCCTCGCAAGCATGGTGGATCGTTCGAAGAAATTTCATCGGAAGCCCTTCAGGATCTAGCTGACGTATCCAAGCGAACTCTGAGTGCACTGGAAGCTGCGAGACCTTTTGCCTCGTACAACTTTGTTCTTCAAACAAGTCCATTTCAAAGCCGTCAAGAGGATTCGTCGCATTGGCGTCTTCGCGTCATTCCAAGACTCAGTAAGGTTGCGGGTTTCGAGTGGGGATCCGATTGCTTTATCAACACCACGACGCCTGAGCTAGCAGCTGCTGTGTTGCGAGAACATTTGAAGTAATCAGCATCGGAAGTAATCATTGCTTGCTGGATCAGTCAGATTCTCGCAACGATTCCTTGAGGCTGATAAAGTCCGATAGCAAGAAAATGACGGTCACAAAGGCAAGCACAATCTCCGTCAAATTCACAATTTTCGCTGGCACTGTTTGCGGCAGAATATCACTGTATCCGAAAAACGAAAAGTTGAGCGTGCTGAGATAAAAGAAATCAAACAGCGCTTCGGCTTGAGAAACACTGCTTGTGACGCCAGCGAAACTGGCTGGGTCATTTCGATAGAGAACGTAGAAATCGAACGCGAACGACATGATCATCTGAGACATGTTGATTCCCATCAGCAAAAGGAATCGGTGATGCGGCATATTGGAGCGAGCGGCATCGAATAGCTGCTTAAGATTCTCTGCCCCAAATAGGACCGCTTTGGTCCAGCACCCCAAAACGACAACCACGCTAAAAACAGAAGAGTTAGGCGAACCCTTTGCGTGGAGCCAGATCAAGCCCAGAAACCAGCCTAGAATGGCGGCGTATTCGATCAGGTTTCGTTGGATTGGGATAGAGAATTGATCGCGTGTCATGATTCAGGAATGGTATCTTCTCGGAGCTTCGATGCAAAATGAAGCTTCGATGCGATGATCGAGCAAACGATCAATTGAATTTGGTGGTAC
>CAITIF010000645.1 GCA_903892365.1 uncultured Pirellula sp.
CGAGGTTTATTTTTGCATTTGGAAATGTAATCATTTTCTGATTTTTATGCTGGCAAATTGGCCGCATTGGACAGTTCATTCGCAAGCGATTCAGAAGAATTTTTCTATTGGGCGGGTGATCAAAAAGTTCCCCTGTCTAGGCAACTGCCTACGCCCCAGGTTTTTCAAGAAGGACGTTTGCCGGTGGGGATTGACGTTAATGATCCAACCCTAATTCCATTTCGATTTACTGAAAGCGGAGGGCGAGTTTGGCTGAATAATGAGGTTATTGTTCGATTGCGAGATGGCGTAACGATCGGAGAAGTGCTATCGGAGCAGACCAATGTTTTACGATCCGAAAGACTGGGAGGGACTACCGACCAGTACGTGTTAACCATGGGCGGCGGAAGCTTAGTCGCTTTAGAGACAGCGAATCGAATGCATGGATCGTCACTTATCGAGTGGACATCCCCGAACTTCCTGGTCGAAGGATGGAGTGCAACCAACGATCCCTTCCTTTCTAGCCAATGGCATCTCGACAATATTGGTCAAACGGGTGGAACAGTCGATGCCGACATTGATGCAACCGAAGCATGGGCTATTACGACAGGAAGTCCGGATATTGTCATTGCCGTTTTTGACTCCGGTGTTCAATTGAATCATCCCGATTTGGCTTTGAATATCTGGATAAATCCGGGAGAAACTCCAAACAATGGAATTGATGACGACGGAAATGGATGGATTGACGATGTAAGCGGCATCGACGTTTCCGCTCAAGCGACCGGTTTCAATGGATCCGTTCACTACGACAACGACCCAAGCCCTAACCCAGCATTTTTCGATGGGCATGGTACAGCCGTTGCTGGAGCGGCAGCTGCCCGAGGGGATAATGCGACTGGTGTTGCTGGCGTAGCTTATAACGCGAAGATAATGCCAATCAAGCCTTGGTCCGAAAACTCCAATGGAAGCTTCAACTTTTTCATCTCCGACTTGGCCGCGGCGATCTATTACGCAGCCGGGCGAACTTTTGATGGCCAAGGCGTTTGGCGAGGCGCGGACATCTCAAACCATAGCTATAGTCTTAACAGGTCCTTTACTCCCCTGGACGAGGCTTGGAGTTGGTCGAACCAAAATGCTAGAAATGGCCGCGGGATGCCTAGTTTTGCTGCGACTGGAAATGCGAATAGCTCGGTAGCATATCCCGCGAATCTCGAAACGACCATCGCGGTTGGGGCATCCAGCTTCACGGATCAACGAGCAAGCTACTCAAACTTCGGCATGGGGCTCGATTTTGTTGCTCCGGGCGGAACGTCGGGTTCGTTTGGATCCAACTACGTTACCACGGATAGAACTGGAGACGATGGCTATGTTGCTGGTGACGTGGTCGGAGTCACAGGCACATCGTTTGCCTCGCCGACAGCTGCTGGGATTGCAGCATTGATGCTGTCGGTGAACGCGGATTTAACTTCCCAACAGATTCGCACGATTTTGCGAAATACAGCCGACAAAGTTGGTGGCGTTTCGTACTCAAGCGATGGCTTTAACAATCAACTTGGGTATGGCAGATTGAACGCGCATGCAGCTGTGGTTGCGTCGGCTAATTCGACACCCCCAAGTGTTTTGTCTTTTACAAGAAAATCACCCGCTACTTCTCCAACCAACGAAGATACCCTTGTATTTCTTGCGACCTTTAGCGAACCAGTTTTGGGCGTTGACGCCTCCGATTTTACGGTTGTGGGAACAACCGCAAACTGGAATGTCTCAAGGGTTACTGCATCAACCTTTGACATAACGATTACTGGTGGTGACTTACCAAACCTAAACGGGATAGTAGGGATAAACATGCAACAACCATCCATCACGGATATTGCGGGCAATCCGTTGCCAAATGTCGAGCCAGCGATCGATGAAGAGTACTTAGTCGACAACACGTTGGCTTCACCTACATTAACGATAACATCCGGAAACGTCGTTTACAGTAATTCTCCGTATTCAGCAGTTGCTTCAATCACCAATAACAATTCTCCAGCGCCAGCAATTACATTCGTTTACTATAGTGATGCGGCAGGAACGGCCACTATTTCAGCACCAAAGATCGTAGGCAGGTACTATGTTCGGGCCTTTTCGGCCGCCAATTCGACCAATCTCGCCGCTCAGTCTTCGATCGCAGCTTTCGAAATCACTCCTGCCCCTCTGGTTGCAAGCGTCACTGCCAACAACAAGCCGTTTGATAACACCACCGCTGCTACGATCGCGAGTCGTTCGTTAGGCGGAATCCTAGGTACCGACGTGGTGACCATCTCCGGCGGTTCGGCCACTTTTGCCGATATCGGTGTTGGCAACAACAAGATCGTTACCGCGACAGGGTTGGCCATTGGCGGTACAGATGCAGGGAATTACACCTTCAATTCGACCGCGACAACCCTGGCCAACATCACTGCAACCGTCTTCAATCGACAGTTGTTCTACAATGATTCGGGATACGAAACGGTTGCTGGCGGTTCTGTCGACGCTGCACTGGCCACCAACAAGGTCCTACTCCAGTCAGCAACTACGACTCAAGTGACCTCCTTTGCTAACGTTTCCAACTACAGCCGAGGCCTTAATGGTGCGGTGTTGGATATCGCGGGATTGACGGTGCCCGGTCTAACACCGAATGACTTCACGTTTCGTGTTGCACCAACTGGGGCTTCCGGAGTGCAGAACCCAAGCCTGTGGCCTGCAGCCCCTGCCCCAAGTGCCATCTTGGTCACCTCGGGAACGGCGATCGTTCCCGGTCGAGTGCAGTTGGAGTGGACCAACAATCAGATCCAGAACACCTGGTTGCAGATCATTGTGAAGGCCAATGCCAACACCGGCTTGACCACACCTCAGACGTTCTACATTGGTCACGCCATGGCCGAGGTCAACGGTGCAGCTGCATACCGTGTAACGGGAGCGGACCTTTCTGCTGTTCAGGCGGGAATTTCGAACACAGTCATTTCGGTCAATGACGTTCGCGACGTGAACAAAGATCGTCGTATCACGGGAGCCGATCTGTCGTTTGTACAGGCTCGGATTTCGAACACAGTGCTACTGAACAACATTACCATTCCGGCGGCCGGTTCTGACGACGAGGGCTCGGCAGGAAGTGGTGGCGGCGGTGGTGGCGGAAACGGTGGCGGTTCGGTTCCTGGACCGGCTCCTGTAGTTGGTGCACCCGTTGTTTCACCAACAGTTTCCCTGTTGAGTGGAAGCTTGGGAGCGGTGGTTGATGAGGCAAGCAAAGTTGGATTGGCTCAGGATTTGGTTCTTCGAGTTGGCTATACGGCAGGAACGGCTAACCTTCCCTTGGTAGCTTTTCAATTGATGGCGGCCACCAAAACGGTTTTTCAAACCATCGGCAGTATAGATTCCGACATTCGGGAAACTGAGGACGAGCTCTCGATTGAGAATATCGATGATTACTTTAGGTCGCTCGATTCGGTTCTTGCCCGAGGCCTTGGATAGTTGTTGAATCAATGGGCCGGCGAATAGTCAACCAGTGGCTCGTGGCAGCACGACGACATGTAAGCCAACGTGAATCGCGATCGAGTTTCCCGATGGCTAGCTCGCGACCAACGGGGAGCGATCTTGCGTGCAAGCGAAATAAAGGAAGATTATTGACCGTTCTTGGCGGGGCAAGGTTGCGTTAGAACCTAGTATGAAGATATTCTGAAGCAACGATGAAGGGAAACAGGTGGTTTGTACGCCACCCTTTCGTAGTCATCTGCTTTTCGACTCTTCTCTTATTCAGTTCATTCGATCCGATGATAATCAATAGCACTCTCTTGCGCCTTTTGGAGATTCGTTCCCTGTCCAGTTCCAGACAGCGGAGAAAACGCTGTAAGAGACGATTTTTTATTGAGCAACTAGAGCTTCGGACCATGATGGCCACTATGCCGATCATCTCCGAATTTCTCGCGTCCAACAGTGACGGTTTGCAGGATTCCGACCTGGAGAGTAGTGACTGGATAGAGCTTTAC
>CAITIF010000646.1 GCA_903892365.1 uncultured Pirellula sp.
GGATGAACCAATTTTTCTGAATTGAGTTGTTCTGTCTCGAACCACCAAAAGAAACGATCGCCTGCACGCGAAGTAATTGTTTTGATCTCCTTAGGAACGACCGTTCGCACCTTGGTGGGTAAGCTCATCCAGTCCATGATCCTAGGGAGTTCCTCCTGAAAGTGATCAAAGCCACGCCCTTGATAGATTGAAATCAGACAATCAATTTGCTTTCGATCTAGATAATTGTCCCAAATTGGAGCGTTCACAGGGACCGATCCGTCCAAATCGCCGGCCACAAAATAGCTGGGGACGTAAATCGCATTTTCCCAGTATTGAACGATATATTTTCCTGCGTTGGCTCCAATACAAATACAACCAGCCCAAAGATCGGGATGCGCCAATGCCAGATCCCACGCAGCCGTTGCGCCCATAAAGTGCCCCGACACAAAGACTCGGTCCACGTCGATGCTGAACCGTCTCATCGCATCGCGCAGCGAACTAAGGATGGCAGCCTGTTCGTTTTCCGTATAGTTATAGCTAGGCTGATTTTCTTCCGACCAATCGGGTGACACCACAATGTAACCACGCCGTGAAGCTTCCCCCAAACATCGCTGTTCCGGGCTGTTCGGTGCGAAATAACCCACCCACCAGTCGATCTGCTGCTCCGCGGTACTGTATTGACTTGGGATCGTTAAAACACAAGGGTACCGACGATACGGATTATATTCCGGAGGTAGTTGCACGATATAGCGAACACTTGTCCCCATGCGGCGTCCCTTCTGCGGCACTTCGATCGCAAATCGCCCAGGTACTGTGACCTCCGTGGGAGTTTCTTGGGAGTCCGGTCCATAGACAAGCTTTTGCGCCGAAGCTTGATCGGGGACTTGTAAGGGGGGGGGCATGTTCTCCAAAATCTTGGCGACCAATCTTGGGCTGCCGGCTTCCAATCTCGAAATAGATTCAATAGCCTGATCGTTGCGGACGCGGCTCGAAAGATATTCGGTTATTAGCGATCTTGCTTGAATCCCCGAGGCGACAACGGCAGAGTTATCTTCGCCAATGGTTGGACCAAAAAGCCAGCCGCTGACAGCTAGGGAAGCGAGTTGTTCAGGCTTGAGGGTTGCGTCCCCTCGACGACGCCGATAGTCGGATAACCTAGTGACCGTATCGGCGGTAAGATTCAGAGAAATTTCCTGCTCGATCAAAGTGAACTTCGCTTTGGTTTCGCTCTCCGGCATCTTCGAGATGTCATCATGGAGCCATTGCAAAATATCGGATTGATCTTTCAACTCCACCGCAAGAGCCTGCAATCGACGGTCAACCTTGAGCTGAGTTTCCAACGCCACCTTTGTCTTGTCGATACTTTCTAAAATCATCCGAGCAAAGCGATGCTGCCCAGCAAGTTGGGCGTTCTGAGCTGCCTCGAAGAGCTGATCCGCAAGCAACTGATCAAACTGCTTTAATTGCGACGCTTGATTTTCGAGTTCCGGAAATTTATGAATCGCCTTGACCAACATCTCCCGAGCTTCGACGAATCGTCTGGATTCAGAGAAAAAATTAACGATGTCGAGCCAGTCTTTCGGCCGCTCGCGGCTGGCATTGTGCGCCAAGATATCCATCAGCATTTGGCTGTCGAAACTGGAAGGGGACAGACGCATATCCCATCGAAGCTCGTTCTTATCTGTGTCCAGAGTTTGAACCCGAACATACTGAGTCGAAACCTCGGTTATCCCCTGTACAAAGTTGGTGATCCCCTTGGGGCCAAGCACGCTGTAAAAGCGTCTGCCAAACAATTCAAAGGCGGTCGGTTCGCCTGGACCTAGTAGGACTTGAATGAGCGGAGCGTTTTGGCCGCTCTCCACTTCGCTTTGGTTGCCCTCGAAGTCAATTTTCAAGAGGGACTTGGCTTGCTGAGGGTTGTCTAGAACCCGGTTGATGTTGACGTATGTTTTCCGAAGCCCGTCATCCATGCCGACAATCGATTTGGTCAACGCTTGCGCACGAGCGTTGACGGAGCCACCTGAAGTGAATGTGCCTATTTCAAAGCGATCTCCAGGGCCGAGCGTTGTGCCGTCGGTGAGCTTCAGCGTGCTCTGTTGCCCCCATGCATTCCAAGTCAAAAGAAGAAATAGAAAACAACAAGAAGCAATGGTGTTTTTCAAGAATGGACTCGTCAACACAAAACGAATACTGACCGAAAAATTCCAGAGACCGTGTACGCTTGAAATGCAGGTCGAATTCATGATCAGTTTATGGATAATGAGCCGCAGGCAATAACCTCTTCACATACATCCCGCTAAAAAGGATGTTGGTCACGGGTAGCGCCAGCGGCTCTCATTGAGCGTTTAGAATGTCTGAACTATCGACCGCCGAAATACTTTTTAAGCGTTTCCGAGGCGGCTTCTTTTGTATTGACCGTCGAAGGGCCTTGCGAAGCTTGCTTGGGCAAC